>USGH01000178.1 GCA_900554225.1 uncultured Eubacteriales bacterium
CCGGATGAAAACCGTGGCGGCGCGTTTGTCTGCGTGATCACGATGGTGTTTCCGGAGACAGAGGCGGTTACGGTGCCGGAGAAATATCGTGCGCAGGCGGAACTGTGTGCGAAATACGGCGTGCGTCCGGAGCATACCATCTCAGTGCGTGGGGAATGCCGGGGAAAAATCGGACACAGCGAGCGTGGAGAGGGCGGCTTTGGTTACGATTCGCTCTTTCTCTACGACACACGCACCTTTGCGGAAATGACACAGGCGGAAAAGAATGCCGTCAGTCATCGCGGAAATGCACTGCGTCTGCTTACGGAAGCACTGCGGGAAACGTACACAAAATAAGAATATCGTTGCTTTCGGAATGTTTTGCGGCAAATGCCTATAGATATTGCGGAATGCAGAGGAGAAAAAAATGTTAAACAGCAAACAAAGAGCGATCCTGCGCAGCGAAGCCTCTCATCTAGATGCGATATTCCAGGTCGGCAAGGGCGGCGTCGGCGGGCCGATGTGTGCTTCCATTCGGGACGCTCTGGAGGCAAGAGAGCTGATCAAGGTCAGCGTACTCGAAAATGCGGACGGCAGCGCACGGGAGATCGCAGAACAACTCGCTGCGGCTGTGGATGCCGAGGTCGTCGGCGTGATCGGCAGAAAGCTTGTACTGTATAAGAGATCCGAAAAGGAAGCAAACCGGAAGTATTCCGCACTGCTCTGATATATAAAGGCTTATGAGGACGCTGATTTCAGAAGCTTTTTGCCGGAAAGCCGTAGGTTTGCGCTTTTCTGCGTGAAAAAAGATGGATTCGGCATATCCTTCGACAAACGGCGCGATCGCGTGAGAAGGGAGCGTATCTATGGAGAAAATCGGCTTGTACGGCGGTACGTTCGGACCTCCGCATCTCGGACATGTATACGCGGCAAAAACATTTCTGCGCGAGGTGGCGCCGGACAGACTCCTCATCATGCCCGCCGGGATCCCGCCGCATAAGGAAAAAGCCGCAGGAGACACACCGGAGCTTCGACTTGCCATGTGCCGCGCCGCATTCGGGGATCTGCCGCATACGGAGATTTCCGATTACGAGATCCGCAAACCCGGCAAAAGCTATACGGTTGAAACACTGGAGCATCTTGCGGCATCGGGGCGGGAGATCACCATGCTTTGCGGGACCGATATGTTCTTAACACTGGACCATTGGCATCGTGCGCCAGACATTTTCGCCCTCTGCACCGTTGCGTGTCTGGCAAGGGAAAACGGCATGGAGACGGCGATCCGGGAAACGGCGGAACGATACCGGGACACCTATCACGCGAAGACCGCGCTTCTGACAGGGGAGCCGCTTATCCTCTCCTCGTCCGAGATCCGGGAAAAACTGCGCGCCGGTGCGGATATGGCGCCGTATCTGCCGCCGGAAGTTGCGGAAATCTGTCGGCGTGAAAAACTGTACGGCATAGAAGCATAGCGGATAAAAACGCATCGATCAAAAAAGGAAACAAATGGAAAACGAACGCATCACCAAACTGCGCGCCGCGGTCAAACCGTATCTGACCGACAAACGGTACGCGCATACATTGGCAGTGGAACAGGAAGCCGCCGCGCTTGCCGGGATCTATCTGCCGGAAAAAGAGGAAAAGCTCCGCATCGCTGCACTCCTGCACGACATTACGAAAAAGGAGAGTACGGAGAAACAGTTGCAAATGTGCGCGGAATTTGGTATAATGGTAGATGAGGATGCCATTCTCGCACCGAAAACCTTCCATGCCAAAACCGCAGCCGCCCTTGCCGCGCGGGATTTTGCCGCATATACGGACGAGGAGATCTGCCGGGGAATCCGCTACCATACGACCGGACGCGCGGACATGACCGTTTTTGAGGCCATTGTGTATCTAGCGGACTACATTGAGCAGACCCGCACCTTTGCCGACTGCGTGACCCTACGTCAATATTTCTACAGTCGGATCGCTAAGGAAGGCACGGCAAACCGGGACATCATTCTGCGAGACACCATGATTCTGACTTTTGATATGACCATCCGCAATCTTATGGAGGAGGGCGGACTGATCGATCACGATACCATCGCCGCGCGCAATCAATATGTACGGCAGAGACTGACGGCGGATCGTCCCAAAAAGGTCTGCCCGGCAGCGGATAGAAACAAGGAGAATGCAGTCTGACCATGCAGAAAAAGAAGAACAATAACATTCCGGAGGACGATGTGTCCATGTACGCGCCGCAGGAGGACGAGCTGGACGACGTGTACGATGCGGAAACAAAGATCTACAGGATAAAAAAGCATACAAAGTCCCAGGACGAAACACCGGACACAGACGATGAGAAATACGATCCGTATGCGGATGAAGCAGATACGGAGGATGAGGATGCGCTCGGGGAAGAAGCGTTTTCGGAAAACGAAGCGTATTTCGACGACGCATATTACGATGAACTGAAGCGGAAACAGAAGGTGCGCCGAAAAAAAGGCAGACTGAGCCGTTCCCAGCGCGGTCTGATTGTCGCTCTCAGCATCGTGTATCTGCTTGTACTGCTGCTTGCGGCATGGCTCATCTTCTACAGACCCGCACAGCCTGGCGGTCATGAGGTACCGTTTGACACGAATCCCGTCCAGCCGGACACACCGGATACCACAGAGACCGATCCGGCCGGCAAGCCAAAGGATAACAATGCCGTGGTCAACGGAGATTATAAGGTGGAGAAGGGCATATACAACATTCTGCTCGTCGGGCATGACCGTGCGGCGACGCTGGCGGACGTGACGATGCTCATAAACGTGAACGAAAACAAGGGCACAATCACGGTCATGCAGATCCCGCGCGACACCTACGTGGATGACTTTGCCACGAATAAGGTCAACGCAGCGTATTCCACCTACTACGGTATGGCATTGAAGGAGGGCGCAAAGGATCCATATCTCGCAGCGGTGCAGTCCTATGCGGAGCTTCTGGAGCAGAATCTGTGTATCAACATCCACCACGCGGCAGTCCTCAACCTCGACGGACTGATCAACATCGTGGATATTCTCGGCGGCGTGGAGCTCTACGTGCCGCAGCGGATGTACTATTCCGACCCGGAGCAGGGTCTGTATATCGACCTGCAGGAGGGCTGGCAGACGCTGGATGGAAAAAATGCGGAGAATTTCGTTCGATTCCGCTCCGGCTATGTACAGCAGGATCTCGGCAGAATCAACGCGCAGAAGATTTTCCTGACCGCGCTGTTTGAAAAGGTCAAGGCAAGCATCAGCATTTCCAACACCGCAAAGCTGACGCAGGTGGCGGGCGAGATCTTCAACAACCTGCACACCGATATGACCGCGTCCGACATCATGTACTACGGAAAATTCGTACTTGGCGTGGATCTTGCGAACCTCAATATGACCACGATTCCCGGAAATGTGCCGCAGAGCCATTATGTAATCAACCGCAAGGCGACACTTGCCATCATCAACGAATATTTCAATATCTATAGCACGGAGATCGGCGACGCCATCTTTGATCGCAACGGCGTGTTCTGTCCGGCATCCACGGCAGGCACGAACGCCTATTATGCCGAAGCGGACAATACCCTCGATGAGATGCACAACGGTCAGGACATCAGCGACGACTCGATCTATATCCCGTAAAAATACCGATAGAATACAGCAAACAGGGAGGAAATTATGGATTCCACGATGCACCCGACAGAGGAACTGCGTCTGAGCGAAAAGCCGGCAACACCGCGCGCGCTGGCAGAGGCAGTCGTCACCATATTGGACAGGAAGAAAGCGAGAGACCTCAAGCTCCTGCATGTCGAGAAAAAGACCGTGATCGCCGATTATTTTGTTCTGGCGACCGGTACATCCCGCACCCAGATCCGCGCACTTGCGGACGAGGTAGAGTACCAGCTATCGCTTGTGGGACTGAACCCGTCTCATAAGGAAGGCGCGGAAAGCGGTGTGTGGGTGCTGCTCGATTACGACTCCGTGATCGTCCATCTGTTCAACCGCGAGGCGCGCGACTTCTACAAGCTGGATAAGCTCTACGAGGACGCGTCCGAGGAAGACATCCATGCACTGCTCCGTGAAGAATAAATAAGACACTGTAATATTACGATACAGAAAGCCAGAGAGAGAAGAGTCATGAAATACGAATTTGACAAAATTGAGAAAAAATGGCAGGACAAATGGGCGGAAGCGAAGATCTTTGAGGCGAGCGAGGATCACACCAAGCCGAAATTTTACGGACTCGTCGAATTTCCGTACCCGAGCGGTGCCGGTATGCACGTCGGTCACATCAAGGCGTACTCCGGTCTGGAGGTCATCAGCCGCAAGAGACGGATGCAGGGCTACAATGTCCTGTTCCCGATCGGATTTGACGCATTCGGACTCCCGACGGAGAACTATGCCATCAAAACCGGTCTCCATCCGCGTGTAGTCACCGACCGGAACATCGCGAAATTCACGTCCCAGCTCAAGCGTGTCGGCTTCTCCTTCGATTGGAGCCGCGTGATCGACACCACGGAAGAGGACTATTACCACTGGACCCAGTGGATTTTCCGCAAAATGTTCGACAATGGACTCGTATTCCGCGCCAAAACGCTCGTGAATTACTGCCCACACTGCAAGGTCGTATTGTCCAATGAGGATTCCCAGGGGGGCAAGTGCGACATCTGCCATAGCGACATCGTCCAGAAATCGAAGGATGTGTGGTATCTGCGGATTACGGAATACGCCGATAAGCTGCTCGAGGGATTAAACCACGTCGATTATCTGCCGAACGTCCGTCTCCAGCAGGAGAACTGGATCGGTCGTTCCGAGGGTGCGTTTGTCAATTTCCAGATCGCCGGCTGTGACGATACGCTGCGCATCTACACCACGCGTCCGGATACCATGTTCGGCGTGACCTTCATGGTCATTGCACCGGAGCATCCGATCCTCGATAAATACAGAGATAAGATCACCAATACAGACGCGCTTGACACCTATCGTGAAGAATGCGCGAAGAAAACGGAATTTGAGCGGACACAACTCGTAAAGGATAAGACCGGCGTGTGCATTGAGGGGCTGACGGCGATCAATCCGGCAAACGGCAGGGAAATCCCGATCTACATCTCCGACTACGTGATGATGGGCTACGGCACCGGTGCGATCATGGCGGTACCGGCACACGATGAGCGCGACTACGATTTCGCAAAGAAGTTCGGCATTGACATCATTGAGGTCATCAAAGGCGGCGACATCGAAAAAGAAGCGTATACCGGCGACGGCGAGATGATCAACTCCGGATTTTTGAACGGTATCGCGACCAAGAAGGAAGCCATCGCGAAAATGACGGCGTTCCTCAAGGAAAAAGGCATCGGCGAGGCTGGTGTACAGTACAAGATGAAGGACTGGGCATTCAACCGGCAGCGGTATTGGGGCGAGCCGATCCCGATCGTTCACTGCCCGCACTGCGGTATGGTCGGCGTACCGTATGATGAGCTCCCGCTGAAGCTGCCGGAAATGCAGAATTTTGCACCCGGTGAAGGCGGAGAAAGCCCGCTTGCCAAGATCGACTCCTTTGTGAACTGCATCTGCCCGAAATGCGGTGCGCCCGCAAAACGGGAAACAGATACCAAGCCGCAGTGGGCCGGATCCTCCTGGTACTTCCTCCGGTATACCGATCCGCACAATCACGAATGCCTGGCCGATCCCGAAAAGATGAAGTACTGGCTGCCCGTTGACTGGTACAACGGCGGTATGGAGCACGTCACGCGCCACATGATCTACTCCCGTTTCTGGCATCGCTT
>USGH01000179.1 GCA_900554225.1 uncultured Eubacteriales bacterium
AGCTCGCACATGCGCAGTCTGTCCACCGGATCGTCAATAAAATCCAGTCGCTTGTGCGGCGGCAGAAAGGCAGGGATAACGTACAGGTAGTCTAGCCGCATCTGCGTAAGGAACGCCCGCGCGGCAGCCACGTGCCCGTTGTGCGGCGGTGCAAACGTTCCGCCGTAAATGCCGATACGCCGCATCCCGAAGGGATTGGCAACGGTCATTTCCTCGCTCATAATTCGATAGTCTTCCGCGTTTTTGACTCGCGGTAAAGTATCAGCTTGCGTCCGATGGTCGCCACAACGACAGCACCGGTCGCCTCAGCCAGCGCCTCGGCAGCCGAACGCGGCGTTTCTCCGCAGTTATCAAGCACCGAGAGCTTTATAAGCTCACGCGCCTCAAGCGCATCGCCTACTGTTTTTATAAGATTTTCACCGATCCCGTCCTTGCCTATCTGCATTATCGTCGGGATATCGGCGGCAAGCGAGCGCAGGTACGCCCGCTGTTTGGATGTAATATTCCTTGTTTTCGGTCTCAAGCGCCGCGCTGACGCGCTCGGATATCACGTGACAGAGCTTTGCAGCCGCCGCACCGCGGTGACTTATCGCGTTTTTGTCATCCTTTGAAAGCTCCGCAAAGGTCTCTCCGTATTCATCGTACCAGAAAAGCGGATCGTAGCCGAAGCCGCCCTCTCCGCGCGGATGGCAAAGTATCTCGCCCTCGCATCTGCCTTCGACCTCGATCGGCTCGCCCTCAAGCCCGCATCCCTTGGGGAAAACGCAAGCCATGGCGCACACGAACGCCGCCTCGCGGTAGGAAACGCCCTTCAGCTTCTCAAGCAGCTTTGCATTGTTGGCTGCATCGTCATGTCCCTCTCCGGCATAACGTGCGGAACGCACTCCCGGCTCGCCGTCAAGCGCGTAAACGCACAGTCCGGAATCGTCGCCGACGGAGATGAGTCCGGAATATTCCGCGGCGGCTTTGGCTTTTATCATTGCATTTTCGGCAAATGTCTCGCCGTTCTCCTCGATCTCGCCGGTGAATCCAACATCGTCAAGAGTCAGCAGCTCGACCTCCGCGCCGTCGATATATACAGAGAGCAGACGCTCAAGCTCGGCGAGCTTGCCGCGGTTACGTGTAGCAATAAGAATTTTCAGCTTCATATTATGTCACCTCATTCGCCGTCAGACGGGAAAAGAGCTGTTATGAACTCCTGCGCGTCAAACGGCTGCATATCGTCGATCTGTTCTCCCACGCCGATGAATTTGACCGGGAGATCGACCTCGTCCTTGATGGAGAAGATCGCGCCGCCCTTTGCCGTACCGTCGAGCTTGGTGAGAATCAGTCCTGTAATGTCTGCGGCTTCCTTGAATTTCTTTGCCTGCATCACCGCGTTCTGACCGGTGGTCGCGTCCAAAACGAGAAGCGTTTCCCGGTCGGCATCCGGCAGCTCGCGGCTGATGATGCGGTTGATCTTGGCAAGCTCATCCATCAGACCCACTTTATTGTGCAATCGTCCGGCGGTATCGATGATGAGGACATCCGCTTTCCGCTTATTGGTCACAGCAATCGCGTCAAAGACCACGGATGCCGGATCCGCCCCCTCATTCTGCCGGACCAGCTCAACGCCCGCACGGTCACACCACACGGCAAGCTGTTCGATCGCCGCCGCACGGAAGGTATCCGCCGCTGCCACGATCACCTTTTTGCCATCGTTTTTCAGAAAATGCGCGATTTTGCCGATGGAGGTCGTTTTGCCCACACCATTTACGCCGATCACAAGGATCACGGACGGTTGGGTATCCAGATGGAGCGGTTCTCCCTCGCCGACCATCCCGCGTAAGATCTCGGCAAGCGCAACCTTCACATCCTCCGCGTCCTTGATCCGTTCGGATTTCACCCGGTCGCGCAGCACGTCCATGATCCGCTCCGTTGTGGCAGCACCCATATCGCCGCAGATCATGATCTCCTCCAGCTCCTCGAGTAGTTCTTCATCGACCTTCCGGAACGATTTCACCACCTCGTTGACCTGTCCGAACACGGCGTTTTTCGTTTTGATAAGTCCCTGTTTCAGTTTGTCAAAAAATCCCATATGTCCGTTTCCTTCTATATTCGTATGTATTGTGCATCATGCTCTCGCATCCGGTGCCGTAAGGGACAGGGAATCCGGATCGCGACTGCCATCCAGTGTAAAGACACGCGAGACCCCGCTCTGCGGCATCGTCACACCGTATAGGGTATCCGCGATGTCCATGGTGCCGCGTCGGTGCGAAATCATGATGATCTGCATTTCCTTCGTATATTTTTTCACATATCTGCCCACGCGCGCCACATTTGCCTCGTCCAGTGCCGCCTCGATCTCGTCAAAGATGCAGAACGGCGACGGATTCACACGAATGAGGGCAAACAGGAGTGCGATGGCGATGAATGCCTGTTCTCCGCCCGAGAGTAGATTCAGGTTTTTGATCGTTTTGCCGGGAGGTGCCGCGTTGATTTCGATGCCGCAGTTCAGGGGATCCTCGGGATCGGAAAGAACCACCTCCGCATGACCGCCGCCGAACAGCTCTGTGAACACCTCGCCGAAATACTGGTTGATCTTGGCGAATGCATCGACAAAGATGGTTTTCATTTCCTTTTCCATCTTAGCAAGTATGGAGTCCAGCTCCGCCTTTGCCGCAGTCAGATCGTCCATCTGTCCCTTGATGTATTCGTATCGGCTGCGCACCTCCGCATATTCATCGATAGCCGCGACATTCACATGACCCAGCGAACGGATCTCGTTGCGCAGTGTAGTCTGTTTCGCAATTGCCGCGCTTCTCTCCCCGGATTCGACGATTTTCACGCCGGATTCCGCAAGATACTCTCCTGCCGCCGCGTAGGACAGCTCATATTCCTCCCACAATTTGGAGACGAGCTTATCGTATTCGGTACGAAGCGTGGCGAGCCGATTTTCGTTTTTATTGTGCGCCGTTGTGACGAGATCCTTTTTGGCGGTCTGCTCCTTGAGCCGTGCCTGCAATGCAGTAAGCGCACTGTCCAGTGCGTCGCCGCGGTCGTGGAGTTCCTGTGCCGTTTTCTGTAAGGCTTCAATCTCCGTTTGCAATGCCGCAATCTCTGTCAGCGTTTCCGTTTTTTTGGCGGTCAGGGAATCGATCTCCGCCGTTGCCGCTTCTTTGCCGCTCTGGCTCTTTTCGATCTGTGCTTTCCTTGACGCGATCCGCTCACACCACTCCGTCAGGCGGCTGCGGCTGTTTTCGAGATCCCTTGCGACCTCGGCGGCATGGATCCGTGCCCCCTGCAAACGCTCCTGCATCGCGTCCGCCTTTTCTTCCCATTCGTCCTCTTCTGCCGACAATGCAGTGCGGCGATTCTGAATGTCCAATAGCTCTGCGGACAATGCGGCTGCTTTTTTCTCCAATGCCGCGATGTCGCCCGTACTTTTCTGGTTCGTTTCCTCCAGCGTTGCACTGTCCGAGAGAAGACCGGTCAAGAGATTTTTTGCGAAATCCCGCTTTGCAACCGCCTCACTGCGATGGTTTTCCTCCGCGTGCAGAAGCGTCTGGAGCATTTCCCGTGCTTCGGCAGTATTTTTATCCGCAGCAAGGAGTTCTTCCTTTTCCGCATTGTGTTCTTTATACGCGGTGTTTTTCGCCTCCAATGCCGTGTCGATACGGGATTTTTCGGCTTCCCAGGTATCGATCTGCGCCGACCGGGTCAGGATGCCGCTTTCCCGCTTGGCCTGACCGCCCGTCATAGAGCCGCCTGCATTGATGACCTGACCATCGAGCGTAACGGCGCGCACCTTCCAGCTTTTTTCACGCGCCATGATCGTTGCATGGTCGAGGTCTGTGAAAACGGCACAACGTGCAAGGAGGGAGCGGATGATATTCCGATAGGCGGTATCGCTCTCCACCAGCTCATCCGCATATCCGACAAATCCGGCGAACCGTTCCATGCCATCGTATTCTCTGCCGCGTTCCATCGGTCGTATCGTGGTGATCGGATAGAAGGTGGCACGACCGGCGTTTGCTTTTTTCAGCGCGGCGATGGCGGCTTTCGCGTCGTTTTCATCGGAGGTGATGATGTTTTGCAGCGCGCCGCCCAGTGCCGTTTCAATGGCGATCACATACCGCGGATCCACCTTGATGAGCGAGGACACCGGTCCGTGGATGCCGCGCAATCTGCCGTTTTTCGACTCCTGCATCACATAACGGATGGAGGTATTGTAGCCGTCAAAATGCTCCTGCATACGCCGCAGTGCCTGAATCCGGCTGTCGAGTGCCTCTCTTTCCCCGCGCAAATGGCGGATATCCGTCGTGAGGGATTCCAGCTCCGCGTCGATCTGCCGCAGCTTTTCGGTCTGATTTTCCTCTGCGGCGGTCTGTTCATCCAGTTTTTCTCGATACTGCGCGATCGTTTCCTCACAGCGATTTACGATAGACTGTGCTTCCTCGGTTTGGGTGCGATATTTCTCGATTTCCGCCCCGATATTCTGTCGCCGTTCGGTCTGGGACGCCACTGCCTGCCGCAGAACGTTGAGACGCACCCGCAGATCGGTATTGTCCGCGTCCAGTTCCTTTTGCTTTTGGAAGAGCATCTCGCTCTCCTCATGGCAGGCTTGTCTGTTTTTCCGGATCTGCGCCTGTTCTCCCTCCATGGCGGCAATCTCGCGTTCTCCGCTCTCCGCGGCATCGGCGAGTTCTCCCGTTTGTGCCTGCAATGTGTCCCGCTCCCGGTCGAGCTTGGCAATCTCCGCTTCGGCGTTTTGCAGTGCGATCTCCTCCCCGCGGATACGATCCTCCATGTGCCGCATTTCTGTATCCGCGACCTGCACCTCGCCCTCCAATGTGCTTTTCCGGGTGCTTTTTTCCGTCAGCGTTTCGTAATTCTTCTGGGACTGCGCCTTATTGTCGTGGGACTGATCGTACAGACGGGTGATTTTTTCCTCCGTTTGCGCGCGGGAATCCTCCGCCATCTCCAGTTCGTGCGCGGACAGCTTTACGTCGCCCTCCGTTTTCTCGATCTGTGCGGCGGTGAGCTGTCCGTCATAGAGCCAGAGGGAAATGTCCGTTTTCTTTTTCGATTCGTACAATTCGAGATACCGTCTCGCGCGGGCAGCATCCTTTTCCAGCGGTCCGACACGGGATTCCAGTTCCCTCTCGATATCGCCGATGCGCTCCATATTCGCCATGGTTTCGGCGAGTTTTTTCTCCGATTCGCTTTTTTTGTACCGATACTTGCTGATCCCCGCGCTCTCCTCAAAGGCACTGCGCCGTTCCTCGCTTTTTTTCGAGATGATCTCGGCGATCTTGCCCTGTCCGATGATGGAATAGCCCTCTCTGCCAATACCCGTATTCATGAACAGCTCATAAATATCGCGGAGCCGGGCTTTTTTGTTGTTGATCGCGTATTCGCTGTCACCGGAACGATAGTAGCGTCGTGTTACCGTCACCTCATCGTATCCGGCGTTCAGAACGTGCGGTTCCACGCTGTCGTCAAAGGTCACGGAGACCTCGGCAAAGCTCATCGGCTTCTTTCCGTCTGCACCCGCAAATACAACGTCCTCCATCTTGCTGCCGCGGATGTTCTTCGTAGACAGCTCGCCGAGCACCCAGCGCATAGCGTCGGATATGTTCGACTTTCCGCTTCCGTTTGGTCCGACGAGGACCGTCGCGCCGACGACCGAATCGGCTCCGCCCGCGAAGTTCAGCACCGTCCGGTCAGGGAACGACTTGAA
>USGH01000180.1 GCA_900554225.1 uncultured Eubacteriales bacterium
CGATTATCAGGATCTTCTCAGACTCTCCGTCGCAACCGCCGGCAACGATCACCGTCTCGGCGCCAATGAAGCTCCGCCCGCTGTCGTTTCCATCTTCCTCGGCGATGAGCTGACCGCAGTGCTTGACGCCATCGAAAACGATACTCCGTACAGCTCTGCCGAAAAGACCGTCATGAAGCTAGGAGTTCATGTTCTGCCCCGCTTCATGCGCGACACCACCGACCGCAACCGTACATCGCCGTTCGCCTTCACCGGAAATAAATTCGAATTCCGTATGCTCGGCTCCTCCAACAGCATTGCCTGCGCGAATATCATGCTCAATGCCAGCGTGGCGGAATCGCTGAAGATCTACGCGGACAGACTGGAAAACGCCGCCGACTTTGAAGCGACGCTCCACGATATGATCCAGAAAACGATCAAGGATCACCGCCGGATCATCTTCAACGGCAACGGCTATGACGACAGCTGGATCAAAGAAGCCACCGATAAACGCGGACTTCTGAATCTCCGTACCACGCCGGACGCAATGCCGCATCTGCTCGATAAAAAGAATGTCGATATGCTGACCGCACACAAGGTATTCACCAAGGCAGAGCTGGAGTCCCGGTACGAGAACATGCTTGAAAACTACTGCAAGACGGTCAATATCGAAGCACTGACCATGGTCGATATGGCGAAGAAGGAGATCCTGCCTGCCGTGGAGACCTATGCACGGGAGCTGTCCGATACCTGCATTCCAAAGACAACCGCAGTACCCGGACTGGCATGCAAATACGATAAGGCACTGATCGCCAAGCTGTCCACACTTGCAGATGAGATCGATGCCGCAGCCGCCGCGCTGGAATCCGCTGCCAACAAGTATAAGACCATCGACGATGTGACCGAAGCTTCGTGTATGATCCGCGATGTGATCCTCCAGAAGATGGCGGAGCTGCGCGTGGTCTGCGATGAAGCCGAAACCGTCACGGCAGAGAAATACTGGCCGTTCCCGACCTATGAAAGACTCCTCTTCGGAGTACGCTGAGCATTGGGAAGAGGCGCAGAAATACCAATAGGCGGAAGCGATCTGCGAAAAAATATAAACAGAAAAGCATTTGAGACGGGAAAAGTACCGCAGTATGGAACGCACAGCGCGTATGGATCAGGTGAGAGCATACCGTGACCGCTTCGGGAAGAACACCCGTCAAGCTGCAGGCTGAAACTGTGACGCATTCTCTCCGGGAGCCGCTATTCCGGAGACCCTTGCGTATGGAAGTAGGTGCGCCGGAGGTTTCCCGTTATAGAAACAGGATTTTCGTGCCTTGTGTATCCCTTGTGTATCCGGAGAGATGGAAAGCCGTCCGGTCGCCGAGAGAATCATAGACCAGGGATAGACACAGCGGGGCGGAAGTCCGTGAGAATCGGGTAATAATTTGTCCCGAAGATAGGTGGCACCGCGAGTACAGCACTTGCCCTATCGGAATGCTGAACGATATTTCGTTCCCTGGAAGGAGAGATAGAACGATATGTGTTCCATTATGGGATATTGCGGCAAGTGCGCCGTGGAAGAAACGTTCAAAAAATGCTTTGCCGAGACCATCTCGCGCGGACCGGACGACAGCCGTATTGTGGATACCGGATGTGGGCTGCTCGGCTTTCATAGATTGGCGATCATGGGACTGACCCCGGAGGGGATGCAGCCGTTTGCGCTTGATGGCAGCTATGTCGTCTGTAACGGAGAAATCTACGGCTATGAGAAGCTCAAAAAGGAGCTTGCAAAGAAATACACGTTTGTAAGCGGCAGCGATTGCGAGATTCTTCTGCCCCTGTACCGTGAATACGGCACCGATATGTTCCGGATGCTGGATGCGGAATTTGCCCTCATCCTCTACGATGGCACGACGGGGGAATATATCGCGGCACGGGATCCGATCGGCATTCGTCCGCTGTACTATGGCTATGGCAGGGACGGCGCGATTGTGTTTGCCAGTGAACCGAAGAATCTTGTGGGACTGTGCGAGCGGATTCTGCCGTTTCCGCCCGGTCATTACTATAAGGATGGACGGTTCATCTGCTACAGGGACATTGCACAGGTGGATGCGGTATGTAACGACGATCTCGAAACCGTGTGTCGGAAGATCCGCGAAAAGCTCATCGCCGGTGTGGATAAACGGCTCGTGGCAGACGCGAAGGTAGGCTTTCTGCTCTCCGGCGGACTGGATTCCTCGCTGGTCTGCGCGATCGCCCAGAGGAGGCAGAAAACGCCGATCCGCACCTTCGCCATCGGGATGGAAAAGGACGCGATCGATCTGAAGTATGCCAGACAGACCGCGGACTATCTCGGCACGGATCACACCGAGGTCTACATGACCAGAGATGAGGTGCTTGCCACCCTGGACGAGCTGATCCGGCTCCTTGGCACCTACGACATCACGACGATTCGCGCGAGTATGGGCATGTATCTCCTCTGCAAATGGATCCATGAGAACACAGACATCCGCGTGCTGCTCACCGGGGAGATCTCCGACGAGCTGTTCGGCTACAAATACACGGATTTCGCACCGGATGCCGACGCGTTCCAGAGGGAATCGGAAAAACGGATCCGGGAACTGCATATGTACGATGTGCTCCGTGCCGACCGCTGCATTTCCGTCAACTCTCTGGAAGCGCGCGTGCCGTTCGGCGATCTCGATTTCGTGCAGTATGTTCTCTCTGTGGATCCGGCAAAGAAGATGAACGTGTACGGCAAGGGGAAATATCTGCTCCGTCACGCATTTGCGGGCGATTATCTGCCGGACGAGATCCTATGGCGGGAAAAGGCAGCGTTCTCCGATGCGGTGGGTCATTCCATGGTGGACGATCTCAAAGCCTTTGCCGAGACGAAATACACGGACGAGGAGCTTGTCGAAAAGTGTGCGAAATACACCCATGCCAAGCCGTTCACAAAGGAATCCCTCCTGTATCGGGAGATTTTCGAGAAATACTATCCGGGACAGTCCGATATGGTGGTCGATTTCTGGATGCCGAACAAATCGTGGGAGGGCTGCAACGTCAATGATCCGTCCGCACGGGTACTGTCCAACTACGGTGCGAGTGGAAAATAAGAAAGAAAAACAAAGAAAGACGGAGAACCGCATCAAACGGAACCCCGTCTTTTCTTTTGGAAATCACTCCGCGAACAGGCTCTCAAAGTAGAACAGATCCGCACCACCGCGCAGTGCGTTATATGCATAGCCGTCGTAATAGAACGTTGTCTCGCCGGAGAGGATCAGCTCGTCGATAACCCCGGTCTCATTCGCGTAAACGATCGTATAAAGCGGCGGATACGCTTCACGGTACGCGGCAAGCTCCATTTTTTCTCGCGTGCCGCGGATCCCGTCGAGCTGCATATAGAGCGCGTCCAGTGCCATCGGATCGGTCAGCGTGACCTGCGCATCGTCGGTATGGCGGCATACGGTGACAGAGGTGACGTTTTGCAGCTTTGTCGCAGCATCATCCAGCGGCGGCAGCGCATCGGTGAGGGACACGGCGCATCCGGTACACAGCAGAGCGCAGAGGAGTGCGGTACAGAAAAGCAGGTAATATTTACGCATGGCATTCTCCCTTGGCAATCGCATTCATGAGACTATTATAGCGGAAATGCGGTAGAAATACAAGGGCTATTCTGAAAATCCTGCGAAATAGAGTGTGAATTTTCCAAAAACATCTGGGAAAATGGCGCGGAACATGGTATAATATTTCTATGAAACAAGACGGCAGACGGCGGTGGGACCAATCTGCCAGACACTTCCACGGATGGAGAGAATCGCATGAAAAAAATACTGGTACTCGATGGCAACAGCATCTTAAACCGCGCATTTTATGGGATCCTCGCCCTGACAAATCACGAAGGCATTCCGACAAACGGTGTGTTCGGCTTTCTGCAAATTCTGAAAAAGCACCTGGACTCGCTGTCCCCGGAGTATCTCGCCTGTGCCTTTGATATGCGGGAAAAGACGTTCCGGCATCAGGCGTATGCTGCCTATAAGGGCACACGAAAAGGAATGCCGGAGGAGCTTGCCGTACAGCTTCCCTATGCCAAGGAGGCGGTCCGGTCTCTCGGATTTACGATTCTGGAGATGGCAGGCTACGAAGCGGACGATATTCTCGGAACCATCAGTCGTATGGCGGAGGAAACGGAGGATTGCAGCTGCTTTCTGCTGACCGGTGACCGGGATTCCCTACAGCTCGTATCCGAGAAAACGACGGTACTGCTCATGAAGAACAAAGAGGATATCGCCTATACCCCGGAGCGTTTTTTTGAGGAATACGGGATCACACCGACGCAGTTTGTCGATGTCAAGGCACTGATGGGCGATACGTCCGACAACATTCCGGGGGTGCCTGGGATCGGGGAAAAGACCGCGCTGAAGCTCATCCAGACCGCCGGGAGTCTCGACACGTTGTATAACGAAGAAAGATATAAGGAATTTTCTCCCTCCGTCGGCAAAAAGCTCCTCGAAGGCAAGGAATCGGCGGAGCTGTCGAAAATGCTTGCCACAATCCGCCGTGACGTACCGCTGTCCGTCTCGATCGAAGCACTTGCGGGAAAGCCGGATCCTCTCGCGTTCTGTACCCTGTGCCGGGAGCTGGATCTCTCCACTATGCCCAAGAAATTCGGACTCGATACAGCGGAACCGATGGCGGAGAGAGCGATTGAAACGCTGCCGGAGCCGACTTTCCTCACTGCGGAGGCGTTAGACAGGCTGGACACCCCGGTACTCTTTCTCGACGGCGGTACTCTGTGGATTGGCAGCGGCACACGTATTCTCACCGGGAACGCGGATCCGGATACACTTGCCGCGCTTCTTGCCAAGCCGTTTGTCTGCCACGATGTCAAAGGTCTGATCGAGGAAAGCGGGTGCATGACCAACGCATGTGTGTTTGATACGATGCTGGCGGCCTATCTTCTCGATCCCGGTCGGAGCAGTTATCCGGTGGATCGTCTGGTTCGCGAACAGGCATTGCCGCTGCCGGATACGCTCGATGGTGCGCAAACGGTCTGGGCGATCGGAAAGCTGCACGAGATCTTTTCCGCAAGACTCAACGAGACCGGAATGGAGCGCGTGTTCCGGGAAATCGAACTGCCGCTGGCACCGGTCCTCGCCGACATGGAAAATATCGGCTTCAAGGTCGATCCGGACGGGATCATCGCCTACGCCAAAGGGCTACAATCTACGGAGAATGCCCTTGCCACCGCGATCTGGATGCAGGCAGGTCACGAATTCAACATCAATTCGCCGAAGCAGCTGGGGGAAGTGTTGTTTGAGGAGCTGTCTCTCCCGGCAGGGCGCAAGACGAAAACCGGATATTCCACCGACGCGGAGACACTGGAACGGCTCCTTCCGTATCACGAGATCGTGTCCGACATTCTCTCGTACCGCCAGATCGCCAAGCTGCGTGGAACCTACGGTGAGCCGCTTGCGAGATTGGCAGATGCGCACCACCGGATCCACACCAAGCTGAACCAGACCGCCAAGTTTTTGGCAGCTGGCCACAAGGTGAAAGTTTCGATCCGCTTCCGTGGCCGCGAGATGGCGCACAGCGCACTGGGTGCCGACGTGCTGAAACGCTTTGCCGAGGCCCTGCCCCAGGCAAGCATGGACAAAGCACCGGTGCTTGAGGGCCGCACGATGTCCATTCTGCTGATCCCGAAACCCAATAAGGACTAATTTTAGGAGG
>USGH01000181.1 GCA_900554225.1 uncultured Eubacteriales bacterium
AGAACCACCTTGCACGGTGCCATATGGGTGAGGGTTTCGGCAATGGTGTGCGTATGCCCGTGCATTCCCGGAACGAAGCAGAACACGAGATAGCAGACGATGCCGAGCGTGAGAAAGATGAAGATCTGTGTGAGTGCCTTTTTCATGGTGATTCCCTCCTTTTGTTTGTGTCAATGGTTGTTCCTCTGGAAACGGGATGGTTCAGCCGCCGTAGGTGCCGCCCCATTCGACTGCGGTAAAGCCACGGCGTATAAAGGTCGGCAGCGTCTGCGGCTCTATTTCGAACGGCTCCATGACCGGCAGGATGTGGAGCGCGATACGGAGGAGGCTGTCCGGCTTCGGGAAGATCCGCAGTGCGTTGTACGCTTCCCGGGATTCCGTCAGTTCAAAGGAGACAAGGTTGTACGGCGATTTTTCTAAGATCGGCAGCCAATAGAGGATACATTCGTTTGCCTCGCGGTCCGTGAAGCCAAGCGCGGCGAGACTGTCCTCCAGAAAGGCTGCGCTGTCCTCCCTTGCCACACAGAATCCGGTCGAAAAGTCGCACGGCGCAGCACCGGATTCCTCCCAGTACAGGGCATAGTAGGTGCGCTTCGATACTGTGCCGTCCGTAACCGTGCGCAGCGTGCCGTCAGGCTGTGCGACAACGTGCCAGCCGCTTGCGGGATAGGCGGGATACACCGTGGTCAGCGATTCCGGATGGGCAAAGGAGACGGACAGCTCCGTTTCCGCTTCGGGATAGAGATACAGCACCGGCTTGGCGTAGCCGCCCATGAAGCCTGTCTCGATCCGATACAGCTCTCCGTTGTCCGTGAGGTAGTATTCCACCGTGTGCGCGGTGCCGTCGTCGGGGAAGATCTGATCCGGTACGTCCGGCTCCTCCACCATGATGTACACCCCGGATGGGAGCGTATCCGGGTACCGCTCGATGGTGAATTTCGGCTCTACCGCCGTGCCCGTGTTGACGGCGAACCGGCTGACGTTGTAGTCGTATTTGCCATCCGCGTCGGGTGTGGCGTCCGCGTAGTCAATGACACTGTCGCTCTTTTTCCCACCGGAAGCGTGGCCGCTGATCATCGTGTGGATGTAGTATTGTCCGTCGCCGGAGGATTCCACATCGGTGTCGTATGGGCAGAGATTCGTGAGAAACGCACCGTCGTGCATTTTGCGGAATTGGAGCCAGCCGTCATATGCCACGCAGACGTAATCGCAGTCCGCATAGAGCTTTATGACCTGATCGAAGCCGGAGATCTCCGCGACTGTGGTGCCGTCCGTGTCGAAGATACGGTACCCGGTGCCGTCCGCGTTGATTACAACACCGTATCCGTCTGTGGTGACAGCGAGCTGATTGTAGTTGGCGGATCCGATCCTTGTAAATGAGCCGTTGTAGATGGAGTACGGCGCCTCCTCCTCTACTTTATCATGTGCTAAGATATAGTATTTCCCGTTTTCATACTGAATTGTCGGGAATATATCCTCGACGATACCGGCAAGCTCTCCTGTGGAAAGATCGAAAAAGGCGATCTGATCTTTGTTATCGTATGGACCTACCAAGAGAAAATCGCCGTAAAGATCCGGATACCCAACATCTTCCAGAAACATTTCATCATTTTTCAGAGAATACAGGGAACGTACCGTCAGTACATAGTCTACCATCTGTTTCCCGGGTGTGTTGATGAACACATAGCCGGGATACATTTTTCCTGCTCCCCTCAGAATTTCAAAACTATTGGGAGTGACAGCAGCCGGGTCTATTTCCGCATGGGTGATCGGCAGAGCAGTGCCGTCCGTCAGCCGATACGCCATCCATGTGCTGTCGCGGTAGAAGAGGTATCCGTCGCTAAAATCGTCCGTCGAGACATACGCGTATTCCGGATACGCCGTGGTGCAGGAGATCACGTCGTAGAGGGTCAGCGCGGCTGTCGGGTGGTCCTCCGGGGATTCGCTTTCCGTTTCCGGTTCCGACGGCAGCTTTGTGTTTGTCGTAAAGGTTATCCCATCCGGCTTTTGTTTTTGCGTGCCGTCCATGGTGCCTCCGGCAATCGGCGTGTCCGTGCAATAATACAGGGTTGTGTCGGGCGAGGACGGAGATGGGTATGTGTACACATAGATATATCCCTTTGCCGCCGGATCGAGGGTGATCTCGCGCGCTGTCACGGGGGGATGGGTGACCGTCTCCGGCGCGGTTTCCGGCTCGTTTTTGACCTGTGCCGTCTCCGATTCCGATTCCGTCTCCGTTTCGGTGCCCGCTTCTGTTTCCGCGGAGGATTCCACCCCCGCCGTTTCCGGATTTTCCGTTTCGTTCTGTCCCCGCTGTCCCGTGCATCCGGCAAGCAGTACGGCGCACAGCAGCAGGCTCCATAGCCGTTTCATCATAGCTACTCCTGTCATAATCGCTCTTACCCATACAGACGCACGACGACGCGATTTGTTCCCAAAAACGGAAAATTTTCCGCATATTTTTTTGCCTGTGCCGTCGAAAAAATCATCCGCTGTGCTTGACAATGCGTCGCGTGTGCGGTACAATATGCAAAAGCTATATTTTTTTGCCATTTCTATATAAAAACAACATGGACTGCACGGAGGGATACAGAATGAAAAAACGGATTTCACTTTTGCTGCTGTGTGCGCTGCTGCTTGCCGGATGCGCCGCGGAACGGCAGACGGACGGCGGTGGGGACACCGGATCCACGGCAGGCGGCACAGGTACGGAGTTGGTCGCGGAGACGGAAACGTCCGTGTACGACAGCCTTGTGACGGAGGATTTCGGCGGCTACACGTTCCATATGCTCAACGGCGTGAGCAACTACGCATATGTGCTGCTGACGGCAGAGGAGCTGACCGGCGAGACCATCAACGACGCGGTATACAACCGGAACAGCCTGGTTTCCGACCGCCTGAACGTGAATCTGGAGGAATACATCGCGGATTGGAACGAAACTACCCCGACCGTGGACGCGATGATTCTGGCGGGCGACAATGCGTATGATATTTTCTTTGACGAATCGCAGTTCTCCATGCAGTATGTGGCGAAGGGAAATACCGCCGATCTGCGCACGACGGAATTGCAGCTTGCGGAACCGTGGTGGGATGCGGGATCGATCGAAACGATGTCCCTGGGCGACAGGCTGTACACCGTGAACGGCGATCTGCACCTGATGTACGGCGAGAGCGCGTGGGTGTTCTACGTCAACAAGCAGATGCTCACGGACTATAGTCTCGCATCCCCGTATACGCTTGTCCAAGAGGGCGCGTGGACGATGGATAAGGCGGGCGAGCTCATCCGTGCGGTAGCGACCGATGTGGACGGCGACGGCAGGATGACCACTGACGATCAGTTCGGACTTGCCACACACGGCGACGTATCGCTGGCATTGCTCATCGGCGGCGGACAGTCCCTGCTGACAAAGAATGCGGACAACATACCGCAGTGGTCGTCGCTTTCGGAGGCGGTCTACAACATTTCCGCAAAAACGCACGAGATTTTCTTTGACACGAACGTTGTATTCATGGACGGTATGACCCCGCAGGGCAAGAATACGGCGGCGGTGGTCAACTCCAACATCATCGATCATTTTTCCGCAGGCAAGTCGCTCTTTCTCTGTGAGGTGCTGGGTCACGCGAAGATCCTGCGCGGCATGGACAACGATTTCGGGATCCTGCCTGTGCCGAAATATGCCGAGGACGCGGACTATACGACATTTGTGGCAAGAAGCGCGCAGGTACTCATGATCCCGGTGACGGCAGGACCCGATGCCCTCCACAGAACGGCAGTGATACTGGACAATCTGTGCGCGGAGTCGTTCCGGACCGTGCGGCAGGCGTACTATGATGTGCAGTTGAACGGCAAGACGATCCGCGACGAGGAAAGCCGGGATATGCTTGAGATCATCTTTGCGAACCGTCGGTACGAGATGGCGTATCTCTTTGGGCTGAACGATCTCGGCGCCGCGTATCTGACCGCGACACGCAACGGCAGCGACCTTTCCTCCGCGGTGGCAAAGATTGAGGACAAGTGCAAGGCAGCGCTGGCGGACACCCTCTCCGCGCTGGGCGAATAAAACGGAATACAGAAGGCGGGGGTGCGTCACACGGCGCGGCTCCCGCTTTTTCTGTAAAAATGAGACAAGAAGCGGTTGACAAATAGAGAAAAAATGAGTATACTATATGTATTGTTGCTGTGTGTGATAATATAAATTGGGCAAAAGAGGAGGAGACTTATGAAAAAACAAATTTCCATCCTGTTACTGTGCGCGATGCTTCTTGCGGGATGCGGTCAGGAAACAGGGAACGTACAGCCTGAAAATACACAAAACGACGAAAATACTGGAAATACGGAATCGGTTATGGAAACGGAGCCGACAATTTATGACAGTCTCGTGACGGAGGATTTTGCGGGATATACGTTCAACATTCTGAATGTTGACAGTAACTACGCATATGTGTTCATGACAACGGAGGAGTTGACGGGGGAAACCATCAACGATACCGTGTATAACCGGGATATCACAGTTGGTGATCGCTTGAACGTGAACTTCGGCGAACGGATTACCACATGGGCAGATATATACAATGAGGTACAAGCGCTGATTTTGGCGGGAGACAATGCGTATGATATCTATTTTGCTGAAGCATGGTCATCATTACCGTTTATGACGGATGGGTATGCCGCTGACCTGTGGAAGACGGAACTGCAGCTTGATATGCCATGGTGGGACGCAGGTGCTATTGAGACATTGTCCATCGGTGACCATCTATATCGGATCAACGGCGATTTACACTTAATGTACAGCGAAGCGTCATGGATATTTTATGTCAACAAGCAGATGCTTGAAAACTACGATCTGGAATCGCCGTATACCCTGGTACGGGAGGACAAGTGGACGCTGGATAAGGCCGGTGAGATGATAGAAGCAGCTACACAGGATCTGAACGGCGACGGCAAAATGAACACGGACGACCAATTCGGACTGACTACGCACAACAATTGTGTGTGTACATTTGTTATTGGTGGTGGGCAGTCCCTACTTACAAAGAATGCAGACAATATTCCGGAATGGACTCCACTTTCAGAGGTAATTTATGACATTTCCGCAAAAGTGCGGGAGGTGGTGTTTGATCTCAATCATACCTACATTGAAAATGTGACACCAACAGGTACAAGGGATGTAGGAATTGTCGGGCATTTCATGGAAGGCGGCGATCTCTTTCTTTGTGAGGTCTTGGGACATGCTAAAACTTTACGCAGCATGGACAATGATTTTGGAATTTTACCGATACCGAAATACAGTGAAACGGTAAAAGGTTATAGAACGTATGTTGCAGGATCTGCACAGGTTATGATGATTCCAACCTCTGCGGATGAAGAAGCTTTGCATAGAACAGCGATCGTGTTGGATAATCTCGGAGCGGAATCGTTCCGTACATTACGCCCGGCGTACTTTGATGTACAGTTAAATGGCAAGACGATCCGCGATGAGGATAGTAGGGATATGCTGGATATTATTTTTGCGGACCGTCGATATGAGATGGCGTATATGTTTGGACTCAATGATCTTGTTTCAGCATACGGAAATGCTGCAAGAAACGGCAGCGATCTCTCCTCCGCGGTGGCTAAGATTGAGGACAAGTGCAAGGCAGCGCTGGCGGACACCCTCTCCGCGCTGGGCGAATAAAACGGAATACAGA
>USGH01000182.1 GCA_900554225.1 uncultured Eubacteriales bacterium
CCGTTCCCTTGCCCGCCATAGTTTCGCCCATAAACGTCGTTTTCATGCCCACCCAGAGAATTTCGTTGAGCATATCCGCCGTCATCTGGATGCCCGTCTCCGTTCCCTGTCCGACATGGCAGCCGGGATGGAAATTATAGAGGGAATGCGGGATCGATTCTAAAAATTCCAATTCGCGGCGCATCGATTCTCCCGAATAACGGCGCACCTCGGCATCGGCGGAACAGGGATTGTACGTATAGGGCGCGTGTGCCAGCGGTGGGGTCATGTCATGTGCCGCAATGAGGTCGAGCAGTCCTGCAATGTCTGCCGGATCCGGTGCCTTGGAGGGTGCGCGTCCTCTGGGATTTTTGGTGAAATACTGGAACGTATTGCCGCCGATGGACAGAATGCGCTCTCCCATGGCACGATAGCCGCCTTCCGTGGATAGATGACAGCCGATCTTGAACTGCTTAGATGCGTTTTCCATATGTAATACTCCTCCGGGGATTTCTGAAAAATCTGTCTGTGTGTCGGATGTTTCTCCCGATTTTCTGTTTTTTTACGAAATAGTCCTTTTACCGTTCACAATTTTATCATATACTATGGTGTGTGTTTGTATCTGTAGAGAAAGGAGCTGCGTTTCATGAAAAAATCACGCGTGGTTCGTCTGACAGCCTATATTGATTTCTGGCGCAGTGTAGCCCAGACCTTCACGGACGATCGCGTCACCGTATATGCGGCACAGGCGTCCTTTTTTGTCATCATATCCGTCATGCCGTTTCTCTCGCTGCTGGTCACCCTGCTGCGTGTCTTTGCGCCGATGGTCAACATAGAGGATCTGCGTGAAATGGTGAACATAGCGATCCCGGACTCCATGGTCGCGTTATACGAATCGGTACTCACGGATCTGTCCTCCATATCCGCCATATCGCTCGCATCCATCTCCGTATTCATGGTGCTGTGGAGCGCATCCAAGGGAATCGGTGCCATCCGTCAGGGGATCATGACCGTCTACAAGGTACCGCGCCAGTACGGGTATCTGCCGGATGTGCTGCGGTCTTTGCTGTACACGCTGTCGTTTCTGGTGTTGATCATCGCCGTTGTGGTCGTACTGATCTTCGGTGAGCTATTGTCGAATCTCCTGCAAACCAAACTTGGCATATCGCTTGCCTTCATCGACCGGATCCTCGCCTACAAAACGCCGTTCTTTCTCGCGTTCCTGACCCTCGTGTTCACGATCCTCTACTACGCCGTCGCCCGCAAAAGCCGTGTGGTCTGCCGCAAATTTCTCCGTCATGTGCCGGGAGCGATCTGCGCCGCGCTGGGATGGCTTCTCTATTCGTTCGGCTACTCCCTGTACATCACACATTTCAGCGGCGCATCCCTCATCTATGGCGGTCTTACAGCTCTTTGCCTCATCATGCTGTGGCTCTATTTCTGTATGATCATCCTGCTCTGCGGCGCGGAGATCAACAAGCTGTTCTTCGCAGGCACCACACAAAATCCGTCTGCGCGTGGATTTGCCGATCGCCAGCTCTCCGACGGAACAAACGCATAATACGCCGCAAAGCGGATCCGCTGCACAGAAAGCTCTATTCTGTGGCGGTTCTGCTTTTTTATTGGGAAAAGGCAGCCGCTCGTTTGCGGATAAGACGTATGCAGCCCATCGAAAAAGCGTTCTGACACGAAAAACCAGCGTGTCTTTCATTATACCACGGATTTGTGAACATATCAACCCATTCGCACGGAAGTCGAATGCGGCTGCACGCTGTGGAGCACACACTCTGACAGCATTTACGCCATACAGCGCCGCTGCTCCACAGCGACAGATCTCGGCCGTGCAATCGGGAACAACGTGTATCTCCCCCCCTTCCGACCGGATCACCGGAACGACAAAAGGCTTCCCTGCACTTTGGCAAAGAAGCCTTTTGGTTATACGATCACTGCACTTCGTCCGTTTCGGGGATATAGCTCTGTCCGATCGTGTTGTTCTTGATCGCTTCGATATACTGGTTGTGCTGCTCCTTTGTTTCGGAGAAGTACGTCTTGGAACCATCGGAAACGAAATAGTAGTAATTCGTTTTGGCGGGGCTGAGCGCGGCAAGGATCGCACTGGCGGACGGGTTGGCTATCGGTCCGGGCGGCAATCCCTCGTGCAGATACGTGTTGTAGGGGCTGTCGTAATTCGTATCCTTGAGCTGCGGACGTTCGCCGGTTTCATGCTGGATCGCATAGACGATCGTCGCGTCGCTCTCCAGACGTGGGAAGTACGATTTTGCCTTCAGACGGTTGTGGAATACGGAGGACACGTTGAAAAATTCCGCCGCACTGCCCGCCTCTTTCTCGATCAGGGACGCGATGGTCAGAATCTCGTCCACGGAATAGCCCATTTCTGCGCAGAGCCGACGATGTTCGTCCGTAAAGAGCTGATCGAACCGCCGCAGCATCTTGTTGATGACGGTCGCTTCACTGGACGCGTTGTAGAAATCATACGTATCCGGGAAGAGATAGCCGTCAAGCCGATAAAAGCGGTCCTCGGAAATGCCGTTTTCCTCCAGTTCATCGATGAACCAGTAGTCGAAATCGTAGTTCTGGATCACATCCTCGTAGCCCTCGCGCGTACCAATGCCGTAGGACACCATCAGATCAATGATCTCGTCGGTAGTATAGCCCTCGGGGAACGTGATCCGCACCGTGCCGAGCTTCGGTTTTTCCTTGAATTCGGCCAGCAGCTCATCGTAATTCATCACCGGCGAAACCGTATAGTCTCCCGCCACAAACTTGCCGTTGTCCTTTTTGAGCTGCGCGTAGAGGCGGAACACCTTCGGATATTCGATCACGCCATTCTGGTAGAGAATGTCGATCACATCGTTCAGCGACGCATACTCCGGGATCGTCACGGGGATGGCGGTGTCCGTCTTGACAAACGCAAACACATCGTTGCCGACCATGATGATCGCGACCGCCAGAAACACGGAGATCACCACGACAAAAATCATGTAAATCACCGCTTTGCCGACGCTTACGACGGTGTTGCCGCCCTCATCGGTCACGACGGTTTCCGCATTCTTCTGTTTTTTATGCTTTTTCTGTCCGTCCTCTGTCTTCTTTGCCCCGGTGTGGGTATGTCCGGTCAGAGACGAAATATCGGTGACGCGCGTTTTCTGGAGGCTTCTTTTCTCCGCCGCCCGTTCTCTGCGCAGAAACGTGGAGATGCCGGAATGCACCGCTGCCGCCTCAGACTGCGCCGTCTGTGCCATCATCCGCTGCCCGATCGTGGATTTTCCCGTGCCCGCTGCCGCACTTGGGGATACGCATTCCTGCCGTACCGCCGGGAGTGCTTCCGCTTCGTCACTCTGGGACACTGTCGGATCGTGCCGGATCGCACCGCCGTTTGCAGCACCGCTTCCCTGCGGAGCGTGCGCTTCTCTCACGGCAGTCGGATTCTGGTGACTCGTGTGTGGGTGCGCTGTCGTATTCTGGGGCATGGGATGCTGTGCCGTACCGGAAACGGTATGCTCCGGTTGGGAACGCATTTCCGTTTGCGGCGTTTTTCTCCTATACGGATGCGCTGTACCCAACGACGCGGTCTCCGATGGGACAGTTTGACGTGCTGTGGGTTCTTTTCGTGCGGACGGCTGTCCTATGGCGGCTTGCGCGGTCTGCGGCGTCACCATAGCGGATTGTGTCGTCACAGATTGCCGTGTCACGGAAGACTGCGCTGTGGGCGATGGTGCCGCGTTCAACCGCGTCTTTTGTGGTCTGGCATTCGATTGTCCGGCTGGTTTCGCGTTTCCGTTTGTCTGGGACGCCGCTTCCCGTTTCCGGCGCAGACTCTGTTCGTTTGCCTGATTGATCCGCTCCCGCAGTGTATCTCCGGAATTTCCTTTCGGTACATCGAACTGCCGGGTATCACCAAATGACTTTTCCTGATTTCCCGTACCGTTCGCCTCCCTTCTGTCGCAGTTTTATCAACTGCCGTTTTCTATTGTAAAAAATGAATGTGTTTCTTTCTTCTGTCATCCGCCTGTGGTGACCACAACGGTCGCGGTGACGTAGATCACGACCATGGTCAAATAGAGCGGCGAGAACAGAGACTGTGCAAGTGTCGGAAAAAGCGGTCGTTTCTTTGTGAGATACTCCGCCGGCAGATTCCGTTCCGCGTATCCGGCGTACAGATTTGCCGCCTCATGACTCATCAAAAGTCCTGCTGTTAATGTGAGGAATCCGGCGATCATGAGAAACAGCACCATACTCACGCTCTGTTTTTCCGCAATGTGCAGGATGTATTTTTCCAAAAACAGTACGAACGCGTTGTGACAGGCATGGACCAGCATAGCAGCAGGCAGAGAGCGCGTCGTGTATGTTACCGCACACAGAACCAGTCCGCCGAAAAAGTAGACCGGAAACCGTGCGAAGCTGAAGTGGGACATCGCGAACGTCACAGAGGTCACCAGAACCGCGCACGATACACCCAGATTCTCATACGCCGCAAGCAGGATACCGCGGAAGAGAAATTCCTCCGTCACGGCAGGCAGTACGGCAAAGGCAAGCACCAGGTACAGCCCATCGAAGATCCCGGCATTGCGCGCGAATGCTGTATAGGTCTCTGCGCCTCCGGCCGCAAATGCATTCGGAAAGAGCGAATACATCCCGACGCTGGCAAGCGCACTCCCACAAATGAGAAAGACCGCCGCGTACAGGAGAAAGAGAAGCTGCCCCGGTCCCGTGAATGTCAATCGCAGCCTTGCCCGAAACGCAGTACCGCGGATTCGACAATAGAACAACGCAGGCACGGCATAGATGAGAAGCTGCAATACGACCACGGCAAGATAGGGATTCTCATCCAGCCCAAGCCGCTTGTCCGTCAGAAATCCGAAATGCCCAAGCAGCATGATTCCGCCGAGCAGCAGAAATACCACAAGCGCGAGCAGTGCGGCACCGGCGGTCGTATTCTTTTTCACCGGCACCATCTCCCTCTTTCGTTCAGATTGTCCGTCATGCGTCTTTTCTCGCGCCGCGTCGTTTTTCGGGTGTTTGGATTTGTATGACGGGGATTACTTTTTCGCCGTTTTCGTGACCTTGACTCCCTTTTCCGTCAGCAAAATATCCACGGACATATCGAATCGTCCGCGCGGTACCTCCGGCAGAATGTAATCGGAATACACAACGCCGATGGTGCAGCCCGTGAAGGAAGAGAGATACCGGTCGTAGAAGCCCTTGCCATAGCCGAGCCGGTAGCCTGCTTTATCGTACACCAATCCCGGGACAAAACAGACCGCGCTGCCCTTTTCGGTGTGATTGTCGTACAGCGGTGCGTCCGGAGCCGGTTCGAGCAGCCCATAGGAATCGGGGGACAGCTCCTCAAGGGAGGATACGATGTGGTAGGTCATGGTGTGTGTCTTTTTGTCACAGCGCGGGAAGCAGATTTTCTTTCCCTTTTCGAGTGCGATCCTGGCAATAGCGTCCACGTCGATCTCCGGCGTTAACTGGACTTTTTGCTTGGAGATAAAATACGGAGGATAAGAAGCCTTCAACTCGCTCGTCTTCATCTTCTTCTTTGCCAGATGAGTCAGGAACAAGGCGATACCTACCAAAGCGTCGCGTCCGTAATGGCTGGCCGGATAGATCACTCCACCATTGCCCTCCCCACCAATCACGGCATTCGTAGCCTTCATCTTGG
>USGH01000183.1 GCA_900554225.1 uncultured Eubacteriales bacterium
CAAAGATTCTGGCGGCACAGGCAATGGCATTTTGCAGCTCCGTGACCACGCCGGAGATCTCGTTGAACGGCTTCGTGTACTGATTTGCATAGCTGAGGAAGCTCGTCAGTCCGCCAACCGTCATGCCGCCTGTGAGTACAGAGAAGGCACCGGCCAGACAGACCGCCGCATAGACGATATTGTTGACAAAACGTGTCGTCGGATTTACGAGAGAGGAGAAGAACGTCGCCTGAAGCGCGTATTTCGTGAGTCTGCCGTTGATCTCGTCGAAGGTTTCCACGACATCGTCTTCCTTGGAAAACGCCATGACGACCTTTTCACCGTTGACCATCTCGTTGATGAACGCCGTCTGTTCCCCACGGACCTCCGATTGCTTGCGGAACATCGTGTAGGTCCGTTTTGCGATAAAGGACGCGACAAAGAGAGACAACGGTGTCAGCACCACAACCACCAGCGTGATGAGCGGATGGATCGACAGCATGAAGCCGAGCGTGCCGAGTATCGTGACAACACCGGTAAAGAGCTGCGAGAAGCCCATGAGCAGTCCGTCCGCAAACTGATCCGCGTCGGCAATCACTCTGCTGACGATTTCCCCGTGCGAATGGCTGTCGATGAAGGAGAGGGGCAGGGTACCGATCTTGCGGTATGCCTCGTCGCGGATGTCGCGCACCACCTCGAAGGTGATCCGGTTGTGAATGGTTGTCATGAGCCACTGGGTCAGCGCTACGGCGGCAGCGGCGACACCGATCTTCACGGCGTTCTCCGCAATTCCCACCCGATCGATGTCCCCAATGCCGACCATGCAGTCTACGGCGCGTCCTACGAGAATCGGGATATAGAGAGTCAGCGCAACCGATATGGCGGCAAGCACGATGGACATTGCCAGAAGCAGACGATAGCGGCGGATATACTGCAAAACTTCCTTGATCGTTTCCCGTTGGGACGAGTCAAATTTCTTGAGTTTCATGCCTGCTTACCGCCTTTCGTGCTTTTCCCGATCTGGGATTCGTGGATCTCGCGGTATACGTCGCACGTTTCAAGCAGCTTTTCGTGTGTGCCTTTTCCGACCAACACACCATCGTCCAGAACGAGGATCTCGTCTGCCTGCCGGAGAGAGGAGGTGCGCTGCGATACGATAAAGACGGTCGGATGATAATCGATTTCGGCGATCGCCTTCCGCAGAGCCGCATCGGTGGCAAGGTCCAGGGCAGATGCGCTGTCGTCCAAAATGAGAATTTCCGGCTTGCGCACCAGAGCACGTGCAATGGTCAGTCTCTGCCGTTGTCCGCCGGAGAGATTGCGCCCGTCCTGTTCCAGCATATGGTCCAGTCCCTTGGAGGCGTAGATCTCGCCTGCCTGTGCCTGCTCCATGGCATATTGCAGTTCTGCATCGGTGGCGTCCGGCTGTCCCCATTTCAGATTGTCGCGGATCGTGCCGTGGAAGAGGGACGCGCGCTGTAGAACGAAACCGATCTTGCTGCGCAGTACATCCGCCGGATAGGACAGGACATCCGCGCCATCCACCGTAACCGTTCCACCCGTCGCGTCATAGAACCGCGGGATGAGCTGCACAAGGGACGATTTTCCGGAACCCGTGCCGCCGATGATGCCGATGGTCTCTCCGGTACGTGCCGTGAACGAAATGTCTGTCAGTGAATCCGCACCGGCACCGGCATAGCGGAGAGATACGTGCGAAAATACCACGCGATCGTCCGATTTTGCAGCGGCGGGCGTTTTGTCCGACCATTCCTGTGCTGCCCTGGTATCGAGAACGTCCTCGATCCGTTTGGCGCAGGCGGTGGCTTTGGTGAGCTGGATGATCATGTTCGCCATTTTGATCAGCTCTATGAGGATCTGGCTCATGTAATTGTACAGCGCGACGACCTGCCCCTGTGTCAGAACACCGGTCTCGACCTGCACGGCACCGGTATATAATAAAAGGATGATTGCCGCATTGATGATGACATAGGTGATCGGATTCATAAGCGCGGAGATCTTACCGACAAACTTCTGTGTCGTGGTCAGTGCCTCATTCCGCGCGGCAAATTCCGCACCTGCCGCCTCCTCCATCCGAAACGCACGGATTACACGCGCGCCGGACAGACTTTCACGGGTCGAGGAAAGCACACCGTCGAGCTGTCCCTGCACCTTTTTGTATAGCGGCATCGAAATGAGCATGATCCCGAATACGACCACGGACAAAACCGGAATCGTGACGGCAAAGATCAAAGCGGAGCGCACATCGATGGTGAACGCCATGATCATCGCGCCGAACACGACAAATGGGGAACGCAGCAGGAGACGCAGGGTCAGATTCAGTCCGGACTGCACCTGGTTCACATCGCTGGTCATGCGGGTGATCAGTGTGGACGCGCCGATGGTGTCGAGATTCGTGAACGACAACGTTTGCACATGGGCAAAGAGCGCGTGGCGAATCGCACCGGCACAACCGACAGAGGCTTTGGCGGCAAAGTACTGTGCGGTCACGGAACAGAGAAGTCCTATGCAGCCGAGCAGTGCCAAAAGGAGGAATGCGCGCCAGATCGCGGAGGAATCGTTTTCGCCGATGCCATGGTCGATGAGATACGCGACGACAAGCGGCACAAACAGCTCAAAGGTCGCCTCAAGCAGCTTGAACAGAGGACCGAGAATCGACTCCCTGACATACGGCTTCAGAAAAGAAAGCAGCTTCTTCAAGAGAAAGGAACACCTCCCGGAAAAATGTTGATAGTACATCCACAAGTATACCATATTCCAAAAGCAAAAACAAGAGCGGGACTGTACAGAAAACAGCGGCGGAAAAGAGAAAATCTCGGCTGAAGTGTGATTTTTTCGGGAAAATCCTATTGCAATTTCAGGACGGTTTGTGTATACTGTAAGAAAATGCTCTGTATCTCATCAGAGGAGGTCAATATGCAAAAGGAACATACCATTACATCCATCACCGTCGATTCCGTGGCAGAGCTGAAAAACGCACTCGCATCCATTTCGAGGATACGCGAGACCGGCGCGGGACAGCCGATTGCCATCAAACTGCGCGGAGGGGACTACCACTTTGCGGAAACGATCGAGATCGGCGCGGCGGAAAACCGGATCATCATCGAGCCCTATGGCAACGAGCGTGTGCGTTTCATCGGCGGGATTCGTCTGAATGGATTCCGGCGCGACACCTACAACGGACACGATTGCTTATCCGCAAAGCTGCCTGCATGTGTCCGTCCGTTTTCCGATTTTTACGTCAATGGCAAGCGGGCAGCGTACACACGGTATCCGGCAGAGGGCTATCTGTATCCGGACGACGTGGAAAATCATGAGGGACAGCTGTTCTCAGGTTCCGACTGGTTCATCGCGCAGGAGGGGGACATCCCGACCGATCTGCGCAATCCGGAGCAGGTGATCATCTCGTTCTGTCACTACTGGATCGACGAACACACCCCAATCGAAGCCTACGATCCCACCACACGCAAGGTGATGATGCGGTACCGTTCCCGTTTCAATATCGACGGCGGCAAGGGGAGCGCATCCGGACTCGAATACTATCTCGAAAACGTCGGCGAAACCTTTGGCAATCACAAAAACGAATGGTATCGGGACGGCGACACTGTCTACTATATTCCGCGTGACGATGCGATCACCCCGGAAACCATCGATGCGTATATTCCGCAGCTCCACACCTTCTTCCGGATCGCGGGATCCGCGGAGCACCCGGCAGAACACGTTGTGATCCGTGGGATCGATATGTCCGTGACGATGGGGGATTCTGCCGCGCTGGGCTCCACCTCCGGCAAGAACGAATCCGACCGTCCCGTGGCGTCCGACGCACAGGCCGTCTCCAACTCGGGCGGTTCTATTGAATACCGGTACGCGAAAAACTGCGCCATTGACCACGTACGTCTCACAAATTTCGGACTGCACGGCGTTTGCGTCAACGAGGGCTGCAGCGGGATGCGGTTCACCCATATGGATTTCTACGATGGCGGCGCAGGTGGATTTCGGTTGACCGGCGGTGCAGCAGGCTGTGCTCCCGCGGACGAAACGTATGACTGCACCATCGCGGATTGCAGGATAGATACCTGCGGCAGACGGTACTTCGCGGCGTGCGGGATCCTCATGATGCATACCCACCACTGCGTCGCGGCGCACAACGAGATCGGTAACCTTTACTACACCGGGATTTCCTGCGGCTGGGTCTGGGGATATGCCGAGAACAACGCGCACGACAACCGGATCGAGAAGAACCACATCCACGATCTCGGCAAGGGAATGCTCTCCGATATGGGCGGCGTGTATCTCCTCGGCAAGCAGCCCGGCACCGTGGTCTGCGGCAATGTGATCCACGATGTTTCCTCCAGAAATTACGGCGGCTGGGCACTGTACACCGATGAGGGTTCTTCGTATATGACGATCGAGGAGAACATCTGCTACAATTGCAACGACAACTGCTATCACCAGCACTATGGCTCCTATAATCTGATCCGCAACAACATTTTTGCCTTCGGCGGCGAGCAGATTTTCCGCATTAGCCGTCTGGAGGAACACGTATCGCTTCTTCTGGAAAACAACATCTTCTATTCCGCAGGCGCGCCGATGTTCGGCTTGCAGGAGGGACACATCACAGAGGGCAAGGTGCCGTCGCACAACAATCTTTTCTTTGATACGACAGAAAAGTACCGCTTCTTCGACGACCACGACATCGCATATATGCGGGAGCACGGCATGGAGGACGGCAGTATCATCGCGGATCCCGGTTTTGCGGACGCAGCCCATTACGATTTCACACTTCCGGAGGATTCCCCGGCCTATGCCATCGGCTTCAAAAAGCTCGATCCATCCGATGTGGGGGTGCGTGGAGAATACTATTCCGCATCCCCCGGCGTACCATTCTCCGTATTATAAAGCAGGCTTGTCCCCTCCCTCCGCCAGCATCCGACGGTATGTACCCGGCGGACAACCGCGCAGTCTGGTAAACTGGCGGATAAAGTAGCTTGTGCTGCCGAATCCAAGGCGCATGGCGATCTCCGTGACCGAGCAGGACGGATCGGCAGCCATCCATTCCTCGGCAGCGTTCATCCGCATTCGACAGATCAGCTCGCCGATGGAAAAACCGAAATGGTGCTTGACCAGCCGTGCCAGGTGACTGTAGCTGACGTGCAGCGTGTCCGCAATGGTGTAGGGAGATATGTCCTCCAACAGATGCGCTTCAATGTACCGCTCGACCTCCAGGATATATGCCATACTCTCCGTCGATCCGGTACCGGGTAGATAATGGTTGTACAGTGCCGCATGCAGAAGCAGAATCGCGCTGCGTACACGGAGTACGCGATCGACAGAGCTTTCCTGTGTGGCGCGGACCGTTTCAAGAAGGCGCGCCTGTATGTCGTTGTCTGTATCCGCACGGATGCACCAGTCGCCGATCGGGCGCGTACAACGGAACGGTAAGAGGTATTTGAGATTGGCAAGGGACAATTCCGGCGTGGAGATGACCTCTTCCGTATAGCCGAAAACGATCACCTCATAGGGAGAGCCGCCTGCGTTTTCTGTGCTGTGCAGCATATGCGGCGGGATGACCATTATGTCTCCCACTGCAAGCTCGATCCAGTCGTTTGCAAGATG
>USGH01000184.1 GCA_900554225.1 uncultured Eubacteriales bacterium
CTCCTGTTCGGACACTTTGGCCACATCGGTCCCGTGAACATCATGCCGCAGAAGAAGACCCTCGAAAACTTCCGCGAATTTGGTCTGATGCTCTTCCTGATCGGTGCCGGTATCGCGGGCGGTATGAACTTCGTGCGGTACTTCAAGGCGGTATACTTCCTCTACGGTATCCTCATCACCACGCTGCCGATGATCGTCGGCTACTTCGTGGCAAGAAAGGCACTGAAGATGAGCCTGCTCAACTCCCTCGGCTCCATTACCGGCGGTATGACCTCTACGCCTGCACTTGGTACGCTCATTCACGTAGCCGGAACGGACGATGTTGCCTCCGCTTATGCCGCCACCTATCCGATCGCACTGATCTCGGTGGTGCTGGTGTCCGAGCTGATCGTGATACTGTTCTGACCATTTTGCCTTTGCTCAAAAAAAGGGATCCTGTCTGACCGATGGGATCCTTTTTCTGTGGAAAAGCTTGACAAATGGCGCACGTTGTGGTATTGTATGGAAAGCAATATACGAGAGGTGATATAGTATGGAGGAATTTCTCACTTACGAACAGTTCGGCGCGATCGGAGACGGCGTGGCGGACGATATGCCGGCAATCGTGCGGACCCACGCGGAGGCAAATCGGCTGGGCCTTCCGGTACGTGCCCGCGATCATGCCCTGTATCGGATCGCCAATCGTTCTGCCACCGCTGAAATCGGCACCGATACCAACTGGGGCGACGCCTCCTTTGTGATCGACGACCGGGGACTGGACCGCTGCGATGCGCCTGTGTTCCATGTGAAGTCGCTGACCGTGACCGAGGTGCCGTTTGCGCTGGAGAAGCTAGCCGCCGGACAGACGCACATCGACAATCCGACGGGGAAAGAGCTGTTTCTGCGCGTCTGGAACGAAGAGCACCGCGATTATATCCGATATGGCGGCAACCGGGACGACGGATGCGCGCGGTTCGACTGCCTGAATCTCCTGCCGGACGGGACGCTGTCCACACCGGTCTCGTTCGATTTCGATACAATCACAAGGCTCTGCGCGGAAACGGTCGATACGGATACCCTGACGGTCTCCGGCGGGCACTTCACCACCATCGCCAACCAGTGCGAATCGTTCTACAACTACCACGGCCGCGGGATCACCGTAGACAGATGCCGTGTGCGTATCCGCGGACTGACCCACAGTGTGACCGGGGAGCTCGACCACGGCGCGCCGTACAATGGGTTTCTTCTCATTGCCGGCTGCGTCCATGTGATCGTGGAGGACTCGGTCTTCTGCGCGCACCGGACGTACTACACGATGGGTTCGGGCGGCGTAACCGTTCCGATGGGGACCTACGACATCACGTTCTCCTCCGCCATCGACGTCACGTTCCGGAACTGCCGCCAGACCACGGATCTCACCGACCGTGCGTATTGGGGACTGATCGGCTCAAACAACTGCCGCGAGATCACCATTGAAAATTGCTCGTTCTCCCGCTTTGACGCGCATATGGGTGTGACAAACTGCACGATCCGTAATTCCACACTCGGCTGGATGGGCATCACGGCAATCGGCTTCGGCACTTTCGCAATGGAAAATGTGACCTCTTACGGCAACTGGTTTGTCGATCTGCGCGAGGATTTCGGCTCCTCATGGCGCGGAAAATTTGTGGTGAAAAACTGCACCTGGCATTGCAGCGGCAAACTGCACCCGGCATTTCACGCCACCAATCCGGGCATCCACAATTTTGGCTACACTTGTGTGCTGCCGAATGTAGAGCTGGACGGCTTTACGGTGATCTGTGACGATCCATCGGATGAAAAAACGCTCTATATCTTCACGGACCCCAATCGCGGTGTGGAGCCGGGGGCATATCCCGTCGAGCTGCCGGCGTATGTGACGATAAGCGGCGGAGTGAACGGCGTAGAGAAGGTGGCACTTTGCGCGAAGGATATGCAGTCCGTGCGTTTTACCGTATTATAAAAGAATAAGGAGAAGCTATGCGATACGAACTTTGGTATACAGCCCCGGCTCCGACGATCGGCGACGAGCTGCGGGTGCATGACGGCGCACTCGATCCGAACGACGGCTGGGAAAAATGGTCCCTCCCGATCGGCTGCGGCTGGTTCGGGGCAAATGTATTCGGCAGAACAACGACGGAGCGGATCCAGATCACGGAAAACTCCCTCGTCACGCGCCGCTTTACCGGAGAGGTCCAGCGCAACAACGGCGGGGTCGCGAATTTCGCGGAGCTGTATCTTGACCTTGGTCATACGGACGTGAGCGAATATCGCCGCAGTCTCGATCTGTCCACGGCGATCTGCAAGACGGAATATACCTGCGGCGGTGTGCGGTATACAAGAGAGGTGTTCGCCTCCTATCCCGACCGTGTGCTGGTCGTCGGCTTGACGGCTTCCGAAAAGGGTGCGCTGTCGTTTTTCTTCCGTCCGGAGATGCCGTTTGGCGGACGGGACAGGGAGGACACCTATCGTACCACGGAGAAGAATACGATCACCTTCGGCGGTGTCTACGGCGAGTACCGGGTGCGGTTTTCGGCGGCGTTCCGGCTCTTTGTGACCGGCGGAGAGACTGTCACGGAGGCAGACGGCATTCGCGTTGTCGGCGCGGATCGTGCGTACATTGTCGCATCGTTCGGCACCAATTATCGCCTGTCGTCCCACGTGTTCACCGCGGCGGCAGAGGATAAGCTGTCCGGCAATCCCGATCCGTATCCGGAGGTGCAGGCGAGACTGGACGCGGCGTCGTCCCGGTCCTACGAGACGCTGCGCAAACGGCATATCGCGGATTACGGCGCGCTCTTTGGCAGGGTGACGCTCGATCTCGGCGAAGATATGCCGACCGATCTGCCCACGGATCTGCTGCTGCGGAAGGTGCAGGACGGCGGGGAGGATCGGTATCTGGAGGCACTCTATTTCCAGTACGGCAGATACCTGCTCCTGTCCGCTGCCAGACCGGGAACGCTGCCGCCCCATTTGCAGGGCATCTGGAACCGATACGACGCACCGCCGTGGGGGAGCGGATATTGGCACAACATCAATATCCAGATGAACTACTGGCCTGCGTTTGTGACCGCGATCCCGGAGACATTCGCGGCGTACATCGATTTCGCGAAGGCATATCGGGACGCGGCGGAGATCTCGGCGGATCGGTATATCGGTGCGCTGTATCCGGACAGACTGTCCCCGGAAAAGGGCGGCAACGGCTGGGCGATCGGCACCGCGGCATGGCCGTACATCGTTGAGGGCATATCGACAAACTCCCACTCCGGACCGGGCACAGGCGCGTTCACGACACAGCTTTTCTGGGACGCGTATGCTTTTTCGGAGGACAAGGAGCTGCTTTCCGATTTTGTGTATCCGGGATTGTACGGGATGGCAAAATTTCTCGAAAAGACGCTGATCCGGCGGGACGGTCACTGGCTGGTCGAATATTCCGCGTCGCCGGAGCAGCCCATCATCGGCGAGGGCTACAAGTGGAACGATTATTACCATACCTGCGGCTGTACGTTCGATCAGTCCATGGTCTGGGAATGCTTCACGGAGACGCTGCATGCGGCGGAGATCCTGGGGATCACGGACGATCCATTCCTCGATATCCTGCGCGAAAAGCTGCCGGATCTTGACCCGATCCAGATCGGCGCGGACGGACAGATCAAGGAATTCCGGGAAGAGACGCACTACGGCGAGATCGGTGAACCCCACCATCGGCACATATCCCATCTGGTCGGCGCGTATCCAGGAACGCTCATCACGAAAAAGACGCCGGATTGGCTCCGCGCGGTCGAGAAAACGCTTGATTTCCGCGGAGACAAATCCACAGGCTGGGCAATGGCGCATCGGCTGACCACGTGGGCAAGAACGGGCAACGGCAGACGCGCATATATGCTGTATCACCAGCTCCTTGCGACCGGCACCATGCCGAATCTCTGGGATACGCACCCGCCGTTCCAGATCGACGGAAATCTGGGCGGCTGTGCAGGCGTGGCGGAAATGCTTTTGCAGAGTCAGACCGGCGCGATCGATATTTTGCCGACGCTGCCCCCGCAGTGGAAGAACGGCTCGTTCCGGGGACTGCGCGCGAGAGGGGCGATTTCCGTAGACGCGGCGTGGGAAAACGGCAGCTTGACGAGGGCAGCGGTCACACCGGATCACGACCGGGAGATCCGGCTGTGCGGCGAGAACTGGCACGTCACGCTGGACGGCACGGCGATCCCGACACACAGCGCAGACGGTGAAACCGTGTTCGCGGCAGAAGCCGGCAGAACGTATACGGTGACAAAAGCATAAAGACATACCGGAGAATGCGCTCTTTGCGGAGCTTTCTCCGGTTTTTGAATAATTAAAAATGTCAATATTATAGGAAATTGGTTGACTTTCCGTAAAAATGCTGTTATACTATAAAAAAGGCGGGAAGCATCTGTTTTTTGAAAAGCCGCGAAAAAATGTTTCCCCAACCATTTCAGAGAGGAACACACTATGAAGAAAGCAATTTGCTGTATGCTTCTCTGCGCGATGCTCTGTGCCGCTGCCGGCTGTACATCCAAGGAAGCAGACAATGAAACCACAAACCCAGCAGACACCACTGCCGCAGACAAGGAAACGGCAGAAACGGAGACGGAAACGGAAAAGCTGCTGCCCGATCTGCCGGAGCGCGATTTCGAGGGCTACACGTTCCGCGGGATGACGAAGGGAACGGCAAGCAGCCACTGGTATTCGCGCGATTTCTATGCGGAGGAGATCACGGGAGAAGCCATCAACGACGCGGTGTACAATCGGAATGCCGTAATTTGCGAAAAGTACAACTTCAAGATGGAGGAGCTGGGCGCGGAATCCGGGGATCCTGTGGCGGACGCGCGCAAGGCGGTACAGGCGGGGGAAAATTCCTTTGACGTGATCTTGGCTGGAAACAGCATCAACCCCATGATCACGGACGGCATGCTTCTCGACCTGAACGCCATGCCGTACATGAATCTGACGCGCCCATGGTACGACCAGAACGCGAATGTTTCTCTCTCCATCGGGCACAAGCTGTTCATATCCTGCGGGGAACTGAACATCATGGACAACGACGCGACATGGAGCATCCTGTTCAATAAGGCAATGGCGGAGGATCTTGGCTTTGACAGCTTCTACGATATGGTCAAAGCAGGGACATGGACGCAGGATGTGCTTCTTTCCGCCATGGAAGCGGCTGCCATCGATATAAACGGCGACGGGAAACGCGACGCGAGCGACCAGTGGGGCAATGTCGGCGAAGGCTTTGACGTGATGGGCTACATGATCGGCGCGGGCGCACGGTGTTTCGCGAAGGATGAAAACGATATGCCGGTCCTCGACGCGCTGTCGGAACGGTACGTGGATGCGTATGCGAAGGCAAGTGCCATCAACGACAACACGGAGATCTGCTTCACGGTTTCCAAAGCGGGCGGCTGGGACGTATTGGACGCGGTATTCACGGAGGGACGGTGCCTGTTCTCGTATGTCGGACTGAACCGGGTCACGCTGTTCCGGGAGATGGAAGCCGATTTTGGAATCCTGCCCACGCCGAAATTTGACGAAGCACAGGAAGCGTATAACAACGTCGTCAGCACCTGG
>USGH01000185.1 GCA_900554225.1 uncultured Eubacteriales bacterium
AGGTTGTACGCCATCAACGTCATCGCGTCGTAGGCATCCTCGCCCGCAAGGATCGTCGCCTTCACCTCGTCCATGACCTTGCTGTAATGGAGGGAATTTTCCGTGAGCTTTACGCCGAGCCGCTCCTCGACCGCCAGATTTCGCGCGTATACCGCGTCGTCCAGCGCGTCGCCCGTCTGCTCCTCCACATCCATGTGCCAATAGCCCCAGTTTTCCTCCGTCGTCAGGAACCGGAACCCGTAGCCGTCATAGCTCCCTGCGGGTACGTTCTGCCAGAGCTGTGTTTCCGCCGCCGTCTCAATGCTTTCCGCTGCCGTATCGACATCGTTCTTTTCTGTTTCGATCTCCGTTTTCCCGCCGCAGCCCGCCAGCATCGCGCAGACAAGCAGTGCGAGACAAATCCTTTTCCGCATGGTGGTTGTCCTCCGAATGTAGTTTTTGGGATTGTGCATATTGTACCATGTTTTCCGCCGTATGGCAAGGCTTTTTGCAAATTTGCAGCGCGAATTTCCACCATTTTCCCTCCATCCGCGAACAATTTTACAATCTCTCTGCCCCATGCCGTTGCATACCGGAAAAATTTGTGGTATAATGTAGAAAATTGGGGAAGCACGCATCCGGCTGTGACCGGCGCATCCCTGCATTCTCTGCCCGTCTGCCGCAGGAGGCGCGGGCGCAAAAGGGCTACTTTATGAAAATACTGCATACAGGCGACCTGCATCTCGACGGCGCGTTCCATTCGCTTTCGGAACGGCAGGCGGAAATACGGAAAAATGAGCTGCGGGCCGCGTTTACCTCCATGATGACCTACGCGCGCATGAACGACGTTTCCATAGCACTCTTTGCCGGGGACATCTTCGACAGCGCATACGCCACACGGGAAACGCTCCAACTGCTCTCGACGGAATTTGCGCGGTTTGGTCGTCCCGTCGTCATCGCAACCGGCAACCACGATCCCTCCGGCTATCTCTGGAACGGCGTGGAATTTCCCGACAACGTCACCATCTTCGCCAAACCCGAAATGGAGCGCGTCACGTTCCCGGAGCTGGACTGCGAGGTCTGGGGCTACGGCTTTGACACACCCAATCTCGACGTCAGTCCGCTTGAGGGCTTCCGTCTCCCCGCACCGGAGGATGGCGCAGAAAACCGGATCCGGCTCGTCGTCTGCCACGCGGATACCATCGACAGAAACAGCACGAACGCACCGCTCTCCGAACAGGCTCTGCGGGATTGCGGCGCGGACTATATCGCCCTCGGACACATCCACAACGCACCCCCGATGGGGGAAAAATGGGCGTACTGCGGCTGTCTGGAGGGACGCAAATTCACCGAACCGGGTCCAAAGGGCGCGTGCATCGCCGAGATCCAGAAGGAAAACGGCATCGCACAGGTGCGGGTGCGCAGAGTCCGCTTCTCCAAACGGCGGTACGAAGCCGTGGAGCTGCCCGTGGACGGTATCCGAACCCAGGCGGAGGCGTCGGAACGGATCGCGGCATGGATCACTGAGAAAAAGCTCGGCGAGGACTGCCTGCTCCGCGTTACGCTGACCGGACAGGTGGATCCCGCACTCGTGCTGCAGCCGGAGCTGTTCGACCCGTGCGGCCTGTTCTCCCTTACTGTAATCGACGGCACCTCCCCCGCACTCGATCCTGCCACACTGCGCGCCGATCCCGGGATCCGCGGTGCCTTCTATCGCGCCTTGGAGCCCCGCCTCCATTCCACCGATCCGACAGAACGCGCCGGTGCCGTAATCGCACTCCGCGCAGGTCTCTCCGCCATCGACGGCGGAAGCATCGGATAAGAAGAAGCGGCATACACAGGCACTCCCCAGGCAACGGAACGAAAACACCGCAATCCCCCCTGTGCCAGTGATACCCTGCCACCAATCGTAAACGATATCCAGCAATCTCTCCCCGTAGAAGGCTGGATCTGGAGTTTTGGCAAGCCAAACTCGGGAGCCGCTCGCGAACGATCTTCTCATGTACTGGATGAACCGTATTGGTGCGCAATCGGACTTGCACAAACGACATCCATCCCCCCCTATAAAAGTTTTGCGGGAGCTGGAACGAACAAATTCGTTCTCAAAAGCGACCGTCCCTCTCCATAAGGTGACATATGAAAATTCTGGAAATCAATATTGAGCGATTCGGCATGCTGCGGGAGCGTTCGATCCGGTTTGACGGCGGATTGAATGTGCTTTCGGGCGAAAATGAGAGCGGCAAATCGACGGTGCTGTCGTTTATCCGCTATATGCTGTACGGACTGCCCGGCACCAAAAGCGCACATATCACAGACGCCGACCGCTTCGGAAACGACGGTGCCATAGGCGGTACGCTGACCTACCAGACGGACGGCGGCGCGCAGTTTCGATTGGAGCGGCACACCACCGATGACGGCAGAGACCGCGCACAGCTCGTCGATCTGGCAAGCGGCAGAGTCACGGCGGATCCGGAACCGGGCAAACGGCTCTTCGGCGTCTCGGAAAAGGTCTTCTCCGGCACCGCGTTTGTCAGTCAGGCGGACGGGATCGGCGTGGCGGGACTGTCCGGGGCGATCGAAAACATCCTGACCTCCGCGGACGTGACGGTCAGCGTACAAAAGGCGGCGGACAGACTCAATCAGGCGCGGCGCACACTGTCTCCCAAAAAAGGCGACGGCGGAGAGATCGCGCAGAAGAAGGCCGCCCTTGCCGCCATGGAGGAGGAGCTTGCCCATTCCCGCGAAAACGTGCGCGCCACCTGCGATACCGAAGCCGCGCTCCGGGAGGCGAAAAAGAAGCGGATCGCCCTGGAAGAAAAGAAAAACGCAATCGCGGCAAAGCTCTCGGCGTGCGACACGTTCCTGCTCGGCAGACGGATCGATCTGCTTGCCGATACGGAAAAGAAGCTGTCCGGCTACGAAAGCGCGCTTGCCGTTCTGAACGCACCGCCGTATGCGCATCTCACGGACACCGCATCGTCTCTGGCGGATCGTTACAAGGCGGCGCAGGAGATCCCGGTACAGACCCCGCCTGCGGACAACGGCCCCGGCACGGAAACGGCAGCGGAGGCGTATGAGGAGGGCGAATACTGGGAATCCAAGAGCAGGCTCCACCTCGCGCTCGGCATTTCCATGGTGATCGCGGGACTGCTCGGACTGGCTGCGGCGATCGTGATGATCTGGTTCGCCTTCCCGGTCAATCAGTTTGTGGTACCGCTCGTTGCAACGGCAATCTGTCTCGCGCTCGGGATCGTGTTCTACGTCCTCCAGGGCAGAAGCGTCCGGCAGCTCAACGCCATCCTCGACGACTGGGCGATGGAGACCCTCGACGATCTGGGCGCGCTTGCCGAGACGGAGGACAAATTCCCGGAGGTGACTCTGCCGCGCGGTGCAGCTGCCGAAGCCACGGAGGAGGTCGCCGGGATCGCGGAGGAGATCCGTGCGCTGGCAGTCTCATGCGGCGTGGTCCATGCAGACAACGCGGCGGATGCGGATGTGGACACGCTTCTTACCGCGCTCCGGGAAAAGGGACGAAAGGCGGATGCGGATCGGTCGCTCGTGATCGGGAAGATCGAGAATTTCCGGGGACGGATCGCCGTGCTGCGGGAACAGGTCGGGAGTGCGGATCGTGCCGAGGTCGCCGCGCGCTGCCGGGAGCTGATCCGCACGCCGCTCGGCAAGGAAGCCCTCTCGATGGACGCGGACGGCTTCAAGAAATTGCAGCGGGAACGGGAATTTACGGAAAGTGCGTGGACGGCGCAGTTCAAGCGGGAATCGGAGCTGGAGAAGGCCTTTGCCGCGCAGAACAATGCGGGACTCACGCCGCCGGATGTGCTGTCCACCCGGATCTATGCGCTGCGCCGGGAGATCGCCGATCTGGAAACGCGCGCTGCCGGATTCGAGATGGCGTATGATGCGCTGCGCACCGCGGGAGAATCGCTCCGTGCCGACGTAACGCCGCAGATCACGGAACGCGCGTCCCAATACATGCGTCAGGTGACCGGCGGCAAATACGGTTCGCTCCACGTGGATCCGTCCTTTGCGCTGACCTGCCAGACCAGCCGCGGAACCGTGCCGATCGATACGCTGTCCGGCGGTACCGCAGCGGCGGCATACATTGCGCTCCGGCTCGCACTCATGGACGTTCTCTTCGCCGGTCACGAATCCGCGCCCCTCTTTGCCGACGAAGCCTTCTCTGCGCTCGATCTGCCCCGCCTCCGTGCCATTCTGGAACTTCTCGCCTCCTCCGGCCGCCAATCCCTCCTTTGCACCTGCCGTCCTTATGACGTGGTGGGGAATGTGATCCGGCTATAACGGGGATACGGGGGAACGAGGGGAACGGTCGCTTTTGAAAAAGCTCCGCAAAACTTTTATGAAAAGGGATTGATGGGTGGAGTTTGTGCAAGTCCGATTGCTCACCAATATGGTTCCGTCCTAAGCATTAGGAGATCGTTCGCGAGCGGCTGCGGGTGCATCCGCCTTCTACGGGGAGAGACTGCGGTCTTTCGTTTGCTGTAGAATGAAGAATACCGCCTATCGGAGGCTGGGGAAGAGGCTGTGATTTTGTTCTCGACTGTCTGTCCACCTGCATGATACTGCAAAAAATATACTACAGAGATTTGATATAGAGATGTCCAAAACAGAAAGGAAAATGGCTATGGCACTCAATTTCACTACGGAAAACACGTTATATTCGCCTGTTGTTATGGATCACTTCCTCCATCCGCGCAATGTGGGGGAGATCCCGGATGCGGATGGTATCGGCGAGGTCGGCAACGCGAAGTGCGGCGACATCATGAAGATCTTCCTGAAGATCAATGCGGACGGGATCATTGAGGATGTGAAGTTTCAGACGTTCGGCTGTGGTTCCGCGATCGCCTCCAGCAGCATGGCGACCGAAATGATCAAGGGCAAGCCGGTTTCCGATGCGCTTGCGCTGTCCAACAAGGCGGTCGTTGAGGCTCTCCACGGTCTGCCCGCCCACAAGATCCACTGCTCCGTTCTCGCCGAAGAAGCCATCCGCGCCGCCGTCCAGGACTACTACGACAAAAACGGTATCCCCTACGACAAAAAAGATTTCCCCGAACCAAGCTGCGAATCCTGCCACGCATAACGAGTACGCGGGGATACGGGGGAGACGAGGGGAACGAAGGAGACGGTCGCTTTTGAAAAAGCTCCGCAAAACTTTTATAGGGGGATTGGTGATGGATTTCGTTTGTGCAAGTCCATGTGCGCACCAATCTGGATTGGTCCGTTTCCTGAGAAGATCGTTCGCGAGCGGCTGCGGGAGCATCCGCCTTCTACGGGGAGAGACTGCGGGATATAGTTTTGGGGGACGGGGGAACGGGGAACGGTCGCTTATGAACCAATGAATCCAAGGATTCATTGCGCTCCGCAAAACTTTTATATGGGGATTGGGGATGGATATAGTTTGTGCAAGTCCGATTGCTTCCCAATATGAGCGATCCGTTCCCTGAGAAGATCGTTCGCGAGCGGCT
>USGH01000186.1 GCA_900554225.1 uncultured Eubacteriales bacterium
CGCAGAGTCCTTCTTCCTCGTCCTTTGGTGCGCCGCAAGGCAACAATAAAATCTACACGTATGACGTGGTATTCCCCTCTGGTGAAGCCAGAATAAAGTCCCAGAGCCAAACGCAGCCTACCTTATAAAATAACAAAGGATATAAGCCAAACGCAGTTTGATAAGCCAACCGCAAGTTACAGCACCAATCCGCCGACTGCAAGTCAAACAAGCCGTACCGCAAGTACGTCCAAGCCGCACGGGACGGTACTGGATGCTGCCGCATCCTCGTACCTGCCGCGCGGGAATATAGCCGACTGCGGATCAAAATATAAAGGGCGCGGGACACGTCCCGTGGGATACGCGAAAAATTCATATTTTTACGCTTTCATTCCGGGCAAAAGTATAGTATAATAGTATATCCTATAGTATTATGCCGTAGTATGTCTTCCGCAGGTGCAACGTGTGGGAAACTGCCGCGAAAGGAGTGCTTCTCTTATGGAAAAAACGCAAAAACGAAAGATCACCGTGGACATCGCCGGACTCTCGCTCACCCTCATTACGGATGAGTGCGACTCCTTCGTGGACGCCGTTGTTTCGCAGGTCAATGAACGGATGGCGTCCGCGTCACACAGCATCCGCTCCTCCTCCCGTATGGATGCCGCGCTCCTTTGTGCCATTGACGCGTGCGGGGAAAAGCTCCGCGCCGACAAACGGATCCGCAATCTGGAGGCACAGATCTCGCTGTATGAGGTCGATCTGCGCACCGCCCGGGAGGAATTGGCAGAGGTTCAGAAAAAGCTCGACGCGGCGACCGGAAAAACACCCGCGCCTGCCGAGAACGAGCCGGAGAGCGCCCCCGCCAAGGATGGCTTTGCACGGCTGAGCGATATGCTCCGCTCCTCCGGGGACAGCGACGGGGCGCAGGACAAGATCCAGCTGCTCGAACGGTACCTCGATTCCCGCAAAAACGGCGCGGACGGCGGTATGTCCCGCGACGAGAAGATCCGCTACATCGAATCCCTGCTCCGTGCCTCGGATACGGAGGGGGAACCCGGTGACGCACAGTGATCCCGGAGCTGCTCTCCCCCGCAGGCGCGCCGGAATCCCTCCTTGCCGCAGCCGCTGCCGGTGCCGACGCGGTCTATTTCGGCGGGAACGCCTTCTCCAATCGGATGCGCGCCCGGAATTTCGACGACGCTGAGCTGACCGAAGCCCTGACGCAGTGCCGCATCTGGGGGGTCAGAACCTACGTCACCGTCAATACGCGCGTGGAGGCAGGCGAGATGGACGCGGTACTCGCCCTCGTGGATCGGCTCTGCATGGGCGGCGTGTCCGGCTTCATCGTCGCCGACTGCGGGATCGCACGGGAGATCCATCGCCGCTATCCCACCGTCCCCCTCCACGCCAGCACCCAGATGACCCTCATGACCCGCGCCGATATGGAAGCCCTCGCCCCCTACGGCTTCACCCGCATCGTCCTGCCGCGCGAGATCTCTCTTGCCGAAGCCGCACGCCTCTCCCAGGACGGACCGCTGGAGACGGAGCTGTTCTGCCACGGCGCACACTGCGTATCCGTGTCCGGACAGTGCCTGATGAGCTACGTCATGGGCGGCCGCAGCGGCAATCGCGGGGAATGCGCACAGCCCTGCCGGATGGCGTACACCTGCACCCGCATCGGTACGGATACGCCCGCAAACCGGGAAAGGCTGTCCGCGATGCTGGATGGCTCCGGCAAACCGAACGCACAGGAGCGGCGGCGGGATCCGTATCTGGAGCGGTATCCGGAGGCGATCGAGACGGGGCAGGTACAAAAGCGGGGACATGAGCCCCCTCTGCGTGACAGAACCGTCTCCGGCAAATCGTTTTCTCCGCCCAGGTCGGGACGCATCGAGACGGGCCGCGCCGATTTTCGCAGGCTCCCGCTCCATCCCCAAAGCGCGGACTATCCGCTCAGCCTGCGCGATATGTGCCTTGCCGCGTGGATTCCGGAGCTGTGCGACAGCGGGATCGCGTCCCTCAAGATCGAGGGCAGACAGAAGAGCGCCGCCTACGTCTACGGCGTGACCCGCATCTACCGGACCCTTCTGGATGAAAAGCGGCGCGCCACGGCGGAGGAGATCGCGGAGTTAGACCGTCTGTTCTCCCGCGAGGGCTTCACGGACGCGTATTTCGCCAATACCCCGGAGAAAAAAACGCCCTACGTCTCGATGTGCGGTGTGCGTCCGCCGCTTTCGGGAAATTCGCTTCCCACAAAGGCGGAGTCCGGCACCAAATACGATGTATCCGGCAGGCGGCTGCCCATCACGGGACAGTGTACGGCAGTGGTCGGCGAACCCATGCGGCTCCGTCTCACGTGCGGGCAGACCACGGTCACGGTCGCAGGCGAGGTGGTGCAGCGCGCGGCGGGCAATCCGCTCTCCGTCGATACGGTGCGGCGCAATCTCACGAAAACGGGCGGAACCGCGTTTGTGTTCGCCGATGGGGAGGTGCCGGTCGCCCTCTCGCCGGACGCGTGGGTTCCCGTCTCCGCCATCAACGCCCTCCGCCGCGCCGCCATCGATGCGCTCACGAACGCCGTGCGTCCCATGCCGGACTATCCGCAGGGGGCAGGGGATGAAGTGTTGCATTTGCCACAGTTCACAGGTACAGAGCGGTACGCCGTCGTCACCAATGCGGCACAGCTCACGCCGGACTCGCGCCGGTATTTCGACAGAATCTTCCTCCCAGCAGAGGCATATCTCGCCCTCCCGATGGGGGAAAACCCGATGCGGGACGGAAAAATCGGTGCGGATCTGCCCCCGGTCTGCTTCTCGGACGACCAGTTGGACAGAACGATGGCGGCTCTGGCGGAGGCCGGCTGCCAGACGGTGCGCGTCCACAGTCCGGGGCAGCTTCGTATTGCCGGACGGTACGGGCTGTCCGCGCTCGGCTCTCTCCGGCTCAACGTGTGGAATCCCGCCGCGGCGCAGTTCTGGTTCGATCTGGGGCTGTGGCGGCTGACGGCATCCCCGGAGGCGACCCTTGCCATGCTGCGCGGCTTTGGCGGTGCGGTCGGCGCGGTCGTCTACGGCAGGCTCCCCCTCATGCGCATGGAGCGATGCTTTCTTGCCGGCGGCGGCGACAAACCGGTCTGCGGCGGAAACGGCGGTCGGATGCTCCCCGGCAGCACCGCGCTCTGTCCGGCGGGCGGTTGTCTCGGGCTTCTGACCGACCGGATGCAGATGCGCTTTCCGGTGCTTGCCCGCCGCGGCGAATGCGAGATCGAAAACGCCGCCCCGCTCTGGATGGCGGATCGTCCGCTGCCGCCGCTGTCCCACGCCGTATATCTATTCACGATCGAGACGCCCGACGGCGTGGACGATGTGATCCGCGGCTATGCGGGTGGGGAGTCCCGCCCCGGGCGGCGGATCCGCTGAGTTTACGACTTGCAGTCGGCGGATTTTTTGACTTGCAGTCGGCTTATCAAACTGCGTTTGGCTTATCAAACTGCGTTTGGCTTATTTCTTATGTTTTTTATAAGGAAGCTACGTTTGGATGTGGTTGTTTATATTGGCTTCACCAGGGGAGAATACCACGTCATACGTGTAGATTTTATTATTGCCTTGCGGCGCACCAAAGGACGAAGGAGAAGGACTCTGCGGAGCCCCTCTCCTCCATCCTCTGGACTCCACCTCCTCACCCCGGGGAATCCGCTGCGGCGGGGCATTTTGGCTGCCGCGGTTGACAGGGATATAGGATTCCGGTATCCGGTGCAAGTCGATACTCCCCAGTTCCGAATATGGTTTGGGTGCTTTGTGTTCGGGCTTAGGTCGCTTGCGTTTCAGAAAATCTCGTTGGGCTTGGGTCTTTCGTTTTTCATTGGTGGTGGGATAGACTGTTCGTGCCTGCGGCTACGGTAGGTTTTGGCTTTTTCTTTCGTAGAATTACCGCTGACCGCGACATTTTTTCCAATATTGTATGGTGCAAGCCCATTTCACCAATTGTGCTGGGCAAAAGAATGTTGAAAAAATGCGTTCGTACAGTTAAAACTTCAAGAAAACAGGTATCCCATACAGTATAAACCTCTAACGATACAGACTATCCCACACAGGCTATACAGTTTTCCATACAGTCTATGCCTCTAACGATACAGCTTATCCCGTACCGTTATCAGCAAAAATGAACGCCCCAATCGCGGTCAGCGCAAATCCTACGAAAGACTATAGCCAAACTTCACGTAGCCGCAGGAATAAACGACCTATCCCCCAATAATGAAAAACGAACGACCATAGCCCAACAACCCTACTGAAACGCGAGCGATACAGAGCCGAACACAGAAAGCTGCACAACATTCGGAACTGGGGATAAGCGACCTGCACCGGATACCGGAATCCTAAATTGGTATAAACCCGCGGCAGCAGATATGCCCCGCCGCAGCGGACTCCTCGGGTGGATGAGGTGGAGTCCAGAGGATGGGGAAGGAGGGCTCCGCAGAGTCCTTCGTCCCCGTCCTTTGGTGCCCCCGCAAGGAGCAATAAAATCTACACATACGATGTGGTATTCTCCCCTGGTGAAGCCAGAATAAACAACCAAAAGCCAAACGCCGTTTCCTTATAACGCCCCGCGAGGAAAAATAAAATCCAAAGAAACCCCCCATTGGCGAAGCCAATAGAAAGAAGGCCCCCATGTACAAACCGGAACAAAAAAACGCGCGGCTGCTCACTCTCGTGATCGCGGGCTTTGCCCTTGTCGCGGTGGCGGCGTATTTCGGCTCCCTTGCGGTGGAGAAATTCCGCTGGATCTTCCAGATCGTGATCATCCTCGCTGCCACCTCTGCCCTGTATCTCTGGTCGCGCTACAGCCTGATGTGGTTCTCCTACGTTGTGCGGCAGCGGGAGAGCGAGGACGGCGGCGAGGAGCTGGTCGTTTACAAGGGGCAGGGACGCAAGGAGGGCGTGATGGAGGCGGTGCTGCCCTTAGATTCCCTGCTGGAGCGCGTCCCGGTCCGCAGAGGGGAACCCGTAGGCGCAAAGACTCCCGGCAAGGACTGGAAAGCCTACGCGAAATCCCGGTATCGGGACTGCACCTGCTACGATTACACAAAAACCTTCCTCTGGCGCGACGCCACATTGTACATTTTCTACTATGGCGGGAGCCATATTGCACTTCTTATGGAATTTGACACGCTATAGGCACAGGGGATACCCTATGCGGCACCCTTTGCTCTGCTCCCTGCGGGGGCGGATAAGGAAACTGCGGTTTTGCATTTTCTTTATGGATTTTATAAGGAAACTGCGTTTGGCTATGGGCTTTCTTTCTGGCTTCACCAGGGGAGAATACCGTATCGCACTTGTAGATTTTATTGGCTCCTCGCGGGGGCGGATAAGGAAACTGCGTTATGCTTTTGTCGTTTGTTTTGCTTTCTTCCATGAGGAATACCTCATCGCTTCTGTAGATTTTATTGTTGCCTTGCGGCGCACCAAAGGACGAGGAAGAAGGACTCTG
>USGH01000187.1 GCA_900554225.1 uncultured Eubacteriales bacterium
GTCGAAGAAACGTTTGTCCGGCTTGGCATATCCGATCTCCCCGGAGATGAACAGCTTGCCGAAATACCGAAGGATCGGTGTGGCTGCAAACCGTGCGCGCTGGATCTCGCCGATCCCGTTGGTTATCACATACATATGCGGATACCGCACGGAAAGTGTCCGGCAGACCTCCGCAGCCTCCGGCATGAGATCCGACTGTTTGCCAAGTGCGGCGACATACGCAGCGCGCATCTCTTCCGGCGTGACAATCCTATCGGCTTTCGCCTCCCGCTGCCGGTACCATGCGAGCCATTGGCGGAAACGCTCCACCTTCAGGCTCTCCGCCGTGATTTCGCCGCGCTCGAGCTTTTTCCACAGACCGTCGTTGATATGACTGTACTGCCGGTACCCTTCATCGGAACAGAGGATACCGGCAGTCTGACAGGTCTCATGAAACGCTTTTTTCTCCGCTGCGGAAAAATCAAGCAGCGTATTGTCGGCATCAAACAAGAGACAGGTATATTGCATCTTACGCTTTCAGGAATTTGTGGTAGGTCTTTTTGCCCTTCTTGACGATCAGACCGTCTGCGCCAAACACACTTTCGTCCACCGTCGCGTCTACGGAGGCTACCTTATCGTCCCCACAGAATACGCCGCCCTGCTGGATCAGCCGTCTTGCTTCACTGCGGGTCGCACAGAGCTTTGCCGCCATAAGCATATCGATCACGCCGATCTTGCCGTCGGTGAAGCTTTCCGCAGTGAGGGTCGTCGTCGGCATATCTGCGGTATTGGCACCGCCCGCGAAGAGAGCCTTTGCTGCATCCTGTGCCTTTTTCGCTTCTTCCTCACCGTGAACCATCTGCGTCAGCTCATAAGCAAGGATTTCCTTGGCGGTGTTGAGCTGGCTGCCCTCCCAATGGCTCATTTCGTCGATTTTGTCAAGTGGCAGGAACGTGAGCATCCGGATGCACTTCATCACGTCCGCGTCGTCTACGTTGCGCCAGTACTGATAGAAATCGAAGGGAGAGGTCTTGTTCGGATCGAGCCACACAGCGTTTCCGGCGGTCTTGCCCATCTTTTTGCCCTGAGAGTCGGTCAGAAGCGTGATGGTCATGGCGTGTGCGTCCTTACCGAGCTTCTTGCGGATCAGCTCCGTGCCGCCGAGCATATTCGACCATTGATCGTCGCCGCCGAACTGCATATTGCAGTTATAGTGCTGGAAGAGGTAGTAGAAGTCGTAGGACTGCATGATCATATAGTTGAATTCAAAGAAGCTCAGTCCCTTTTCCATACGCTGCTTATAGCATTCCGCGCGCAGCATATTGTTGACGGAGAAGCACGCGCCTACCTCACGGAGTAGCTCTACATAATTGAGATCAAGGAGCCAGTCTGCGTTGTTTACCATCAGTGCCTTCCCCTCGGAGAAGTCGATGAACCGCTCCATCTGGCGGCGGAAGCATTCCGCATTGTGGTCGATGTCCTCACGGGTGAGCATTTTGCGCATATCGGTTCTGCCGGACGGGTCGCCGATCATGGTGGTGCCGCCTCCGATCAGTGCGATCGGTTTGTTGCCTGCCATCTGGAGCCGCTTCATGAGTGTGAGCGCCATGAAATGACCGGCGGTCAGGCTGTCGGCGGTACAGTCAAAGCCAATATAGAAGGTCGCCTTGCCGTTGTTGATCATTTCCCGGATCTCTTCTTCATTCGTGACCTGCGCAATCAGCCCGCGCGCGACCAGCTCTTCGTAAATCTGCATGTTTTATCTCCTCCTTGGGATGTCTTATTCCTTATTTTCTTACATTATAATATGCCGCTTTCGTGGAGCATTTCCCGGGCGGCTGCGATCTGTTTTTCGGTGACGGAGATCCCGCCGATGATCCGGGACAGCTCCGATACACGTTCTTCCGGGGTCAGTACAGCGATGGTGCTTTCCGCTCTGCCGTCCGCGATCGTTTTCCGGATGCAGAAATGCGCCTTGGCACGTGCCGCGACCTGCGGAGAATGGGTGACGGCGATGACCTGTGTCCCGTGGGAAAGCTTGTCGAGCATGATCCCGATTCGCTCTGCGGTACTGCCGGATACGCCTGTGTCGATTTCATCGAATACGAGCGTTCCCGCCGCAGTTTTATCGGAAACGGACGACTTGAGCGCAAGCATGACTCTCGACAGCTCTCCGCCGGACGCTACATGGGCAAGGGACTGCATGGCTTCACCCGGATTGACGGAGAGCAGAAAATCCACCTCATCGAGTCCGGCTGCATTTAAGCTCGTCTGTTTTTGCACCGTCACGGCGAAACGGACCTTTGGCATTTCCAGAAACACAAGGTCTCCGACAATGTGTGTGGTCAGCTCTTCCGCCGCCGCTTTTCGCTTTTCGTGGAGGGTTTCGGCAATTGCGGCTGCTTTTTCCGCCAGAATGTCCCGCTGGTTTTCCAGTTCCCGCAGTCTTGCGTCGCCGGATTCCATATCGTCGAGTTTTTTTGCCGCTTCCGCACGAAATGCTTTGATCTCGCCGATGGTCGCACCGTACTTTTTTTTCAGCCGGTCGATGGCGTACAGGCGGGATTCGATGGTGGTCAGCTGCTTTTCCGGATTCTCGATCTCGCCGTCCTCCAGATGTGCCTGCACCCGTTCCGCAATGTCGATGATCTCGTAGCGGTAGTTTTCGAGCTGTGCCGCCATAGCCGGAGCATCCTCCAGTACATCGGACAGCATCTCCAGAGCATTGGAGGCCTTTTCCAGCTGTTCGGCCGCCGCATTTCCCTTATCGTTCTGCCAGAGCACACGACCGACCAGTGCGGCATATTTTTCGATCCGTTCTGCGTTTTTGCACTTCACGCGCAGTTTCAGCAGCTTATCTTCCTCATCCTCCGCCGACAGCTTGACCGCGTCGATCTCTTTGAGCTGATATTTCAGGATGTCCGAGAGCATATTCCGCTCCCGCATGGCTTCCTTGAGTGCGTCGATCTCGCCTTTTTTTGCCATCCATGCCGCATACGCCGCAGTATATGCAGCCGTATCCACCCCGGCGTATTCGTCGAGCATGGCAAGATAGGACGAACGGTCGGCAAGGGCGTGTCGTTCATCCTGGGTTTGGATCTGGATGAGATACGGTCCGATCTCGCGCAGCGTGGCAAGGGATGCCGGCCGGCGATTGATTCGGACTGTGGATTTGCCGTCGGCGGTCAGGATACGCCGGATCTCCACTTCTCCGTTTTCATCGACCTCCACACCGCATTCCTGCAATGCAGGGGCGACCGCGGACAGCTCATCGAACACACCGCACACGCACGCCCGGTTTTCTCCGGTGCGGATCATATCCCGTCCGGCACGATCACCGGCAAGCAGTCCCATACAGTCGATGAGGATCGATTTGCCGGCACCCGTTTCTCCGGTGATCACGGTATATCCTTTCGGAAAATCCACGTCCAGGTGGCGGGTCACGGCAATATTGTCAATGGAAAGGCTTTTTAACATATTCTCTCCTTTCCGCGAAGGATCGTTCAGGTATTGATCAGACGCCGGACGCGCGCGGCAATATCCACAGCGGATTCCGTATCCTTGCAGACGATGATGATGCAGTCGTCCCCCGCCACACAGCCGAGAATGTTCGGTTCATGGAGCGATTCCAAACCGACCGCCACCGCGTTCGCCATACCCGGGTAGGTTTTGATCACAATATCGTTGTATGCGCTGTCCACGTTTTTGATGGAGCTGGCAAGAGCGCGGCTGTACACGTGCTGGTTTTCGTTGCCGTTTTCCTTCGGTACGACGTATTTATAGGTACCCATGTCGGACATCTGCTTGAGGAGCTTCAGTTCCCGTATGTCTCTCGATACCGTCGCCTGTGTCACGTCAAACCCGGCGAGCTTCAGTTTATCGATCAGCTCCTCCTGGGTCTCAATATTGTAGTTCTGGATGATCTCCAAAATCTTGTTGTGCCGTTTGACTTTCATGTTTGTTTCCTTCCTAAATAAACGCAAAAAATGCAAATTATAAACAGAAATGGGGTGTCCTATTACAGGTTTGTCGAGAATTTATCGCGTAAAACGCCCAGGAATCCCTCATCCTTCAGGCGTATCAGCTTCACTGTATGCGCAGCTCTGGTCACACGCACCGTATCGCCGCGGCAGACGGAGGTTACTTCTCTGCCATCGGTGGAAATGTAGACGGAGGTATCCTTCGGTACAATCCGACACAGCTCTATGTTGGTGTCGCCGCGTACCAGAATCGGCCGGCTGCCGGGGGTGTGCGGACAGATCGGCGTCAGGCAGATACAGTCGAGGCGCGGCTCCAGAATCGGTCCTCCGGCGGAAAGAGAATATGCCGTCGAGCCGGTGGGTGTTGCGATCACGATACCGTCTGCCCGGAAGGTCTGCATATCGATACCGTCCAAACGCACCGCAAAGGTCAGCAGCTGTGCGACAGGTCCGTTCGACAGCACCATATCGTTGAGAGCGTACATCCGAACCCGCAGAGTGCCGTCCGCGCGCAGTACCTCCACCGAAAGCATCATTCGCTCCTCCATGGTGTAATTGCCGTTTGCCAGCCCGTCCAACAGGTCGATCTCGCCGATTTCCAGTTCCGCGAGATAGCCGACGTGTCCAAAATTGATCCCAAGCAGCGGAATATCATATCCGAGCAGCCGATGCGCCGCATGGATCATGGAGCCATCGCCGCCCAACACACAGGCAAGCGCGCATTCGCCCAGTCGCTCCTCCGGCAGAACCGGCAATGTCACACCGGCAAAATCCGCGCTTTCCGCCACGGTGTACAATACAAAGCCGTAGGTCAGAAAGCTGTCACAGATACGGCGGTACTGGGCAGTGGTGATGTGCTTTGTGATGTTCGGCAGCATGAGGATCTTTTTATTTTCCGTTTCCATATGCCGCCTCCCGTAGTTTTTCCCGTGCCAGCAGTGCTGCATTGCTGTATCCGCACACGGCACCGAGCAGAAATTCCACATTGCCGTCGCCGCCTGTGATGGGGGATGTCGCGACGTACAGCGGTGTCATATGATTCTCCCGCATACAGTCGTACACCCGGGTCAGCGCGGCAAGCCGGTATTTTTTATCGCGGACAATACCGTTTTTGTGCAGTGCCTCCCGTCCGCATTCAAACTGCGGCTTCACAAGTCCGATGTACAGTCCGCCCGCACGCACAACCTGCGGCACCTGCGGCAGAATGAGCGTCTGTGAAATAAAGGACACATCCGACACCGCCATATCGCAGGGGGAGCCGAAATCCGCAGGCTGCATATACCGCGCGTTCCGGTTTTCGAGATCGGTGACACGGGCATCCGCACGGAGCGATGGAGCAAGCTGTCCGGTTCCGCTGTCCAGTGCGTACACATGCGCCGCGCCATGCCGCAGGAGACAATCCGTAAATCCGCCCG
>USGH01000188.1 GCA_900554225.1 uncultured Eubacteriales bacterium
TGGAAGAACCCATGCCTTGCGAGGCATCCGTTTGTGAAGAGGCAATCGAACAGCTCATGCCTCCCGTCTCTGCGGCGCCTGCCCCCAAAAAGGCGGCAACCCTTGATGACGCGCTGGGACAGATCGACGAGAGCTTTTCCGAGATGCTGCTGCGGAAGATTGACGAACGCGGCATGACGGACGCACAGTGCTACAAGAAGGCAAATATTGACCGCAAACTCTTCTCGAAGATCCGCTCGGACAAGACCTACAAGCCTTCCAAGCCCATCGTCATTGCATTTGCCATCGCTCTTGAGCTGCCACTTTCCGAAATGAAGGATATGCTCATGAAGGCGGGCTTTGCACTTTCCCACTCAAACAAGTTTGACATCATCGTGGAGTATTTCGTGGAGCATGGGAACTATAACGTCTTTGAGATCAACGAGGCTCTGTTTGCCTTTGACCAGAGCTTGCTCGGAACATAAGGAGTAATTTATGGGATTATTTGACTTTTTGAAAAAGAAGCAAGCAATAACAACGGGAAAAATTGTTCCACAGCAAAGTATTGAGTCTTCTCCAAAGCCAACTATTCAAACCGATGCAGAAGGAATACCGACACTTGCCAGCAGGATAGAAAATGCTTTTCCTTCCTCCAACGGACTTTATCCTCACGAGATACTGATGCTTGATTACGCAAGTTCGTATAAGACATCCGGCATGCAACTTGCTATTGCAATTTACATTCTTTTTTCTCCTTCCCTTCCTTCCTGGTCTCCCGTTTTGCAAGGAGATGGTCGATTCCCACGATGCCGTAGCCGAGCAGCAGGAAGAAGACCGCCATGCCCAGATTGATAAAAATGACCGGAGCCACGCCCAGCTTATCATAGTCCATGAAATAGTATGGGTATTTGTCGCCATAGGGACCAAGGATTGCGCCGCCCGCTACCCGGATGTTCACATAGATGAAATACGCCACCGGGGCAATCACCCAAAGAAACGGCGAATACCGCTTGAAATACCCTTTTTTATCAAAGAGAATCCAGTCCAGCACCGTCATCCACGGAACCACATAGTGCAGAAGCACATTCGAGACCAAATGCGTCCCCTGCATCTCAAATCTGCCCGCCAAGAAGAATTGATAAACCATCCCGGTCACAATGATGCACATGACAAGCGTTCCCTTCACCTGCGGCAGGAGCGTACCGCCCTTTTTCCGACACGCCCATAGCGCAGCCGGAAGATAGTACACGGCGCAGAGAATGTTGCTCATGAGCGTATAATAATTGAGGACGGAATAATCCGGATGGTCGGTGAATACGCCGCATTGCAGAAGAATCCCCGTCACAGCGGCGACAAAAATCACCGCTTTCCAAACCATGGACAAGGTTCTTGATTTACATAACATAGTATATCCCCCATAGAGGAAAGCTCCGCTTGTTTTTGTGAAACGGAGCTTTCTGTTCTCTTACTTGATGACTGCGAAATAGAAGAGGTTCAGCGGATTTTCGAGCAGCTCCCACTGGATGGTTTTTCCAGAAACGGCTGCTTCGATTTCTTTGTAATACCAAACGTCTGCGGGTACATCGTTCAGCGCGACTGCGTTGCCGTTGAAGGTTCGATTGGCTGCCGCGTTCAGGATCTTTACAGCCTCTGCGCGGGTGATCAGACCATCCGGACGGAAGGTGCCGTCCTCATAGCCGTTGATCCAGCCTGCCGCAGCGATGTCCGCGATCACGCTTTCCGCCCAGTGTCCGGAAACATCGGAGAAGGAGACCTCCTCGCCGGTGACTTCCACAAACTTGGACAGGATCGACGCGAATTCCGCTCTGGTGATGGTGTTGTCCGGGCGGAACGTGCCATCGGGATACCCGTTGATGATACCCGCGTTTGCGATGGTGGAAATGGCGGTGTTCAGCGCGTGGGTACCGGGTACGTCGGAGAAGTCATTTCTCTTGCACCAGAACGTCTCTCTCGATTCCTCGGTGAGCAGACGGAAGAGGAGCGTCGCGACTTCACCGCGCGTGATCTGCTCGTCCGGGTTTACATTTCCATCGCTGCCGATGGTCAGGTAGGCATACGTGTCTGTGGTGTTAAGCTTGGGACTCTCAACCGCGTCGATCACGGTGCCCGTCGTATCGGTGGAAGGAACCGCCGGCGGAACATTTGCAGGAACGCTCACTGCCTGGAACGTCAGATCCCCTTGGACAACCATGTTAACGATCTCGTTGCTGGTGTAGGTCTTTTCCGTTTCGGAGCAGTACCAGTACTGGAAGGCGTAATCCGCCGCGACCACGACAGACGGCACATATTTGATGCGTGCGCCTTCGAGAATCGTGTAGGTCAGCTTATCCTTTTCGGCGCCCGCGCTGCTGACAACCTTGCCGCCGCAATCGTCCGCGACAAAGGTCACGGTGTTCTTTCTGTTTCTGTAGTACGCCATTGCGCCGATGAAGTCGAGAGTACCTCTGAGATCTTTGTCCCCGTTGTCGTCCTCCGGCTTGTTATACTGCCATACGGCGTAGTAGGTGGTTCTGGTATCCTCCGCACCGAACTCCACGGTACGCAGCGCGGTATCCGCATCAGAATCCGCTGCCCAGCCGAGGAAGGTATAGCCGTCTCTCGCCGGTTCTTCGTAATTTTTTACGGAATCCACCGCTGTGCCAACCTTGCCGGTCAGCGTGAGCACGGCAGTACCGTCTGTGTATGCGCCGCCGTTTGCGTCCAGGATCACGTCGGAGGTGGGATCCGGAACGATATTCTGTTCCCATACGGCGTAGTAGGTCGTGGTAGTACCCTTTTCGCCAAATACTACATCGTCCAGCACGGCATCCGCATCGGGGGTTTCTGCCCAGCCAAGGAACGTGTAGCCGTCTCTCGTAGGTTTTTCGTAGTTTTCGACAGTCGTGCCGACCTCACCGGGCAGCCGTTTTGTAGTGGTATCGTCCGCGTAAACACCAACGTTTGCGTCAAGGATTACATAGGATTTAACTGCGTCTCTGCCGGAGTGCATGAGCCACAGCTGCGTACCCTGGAACGGATTTGCGGTGCCGAAGAATACACCAACATCCGTGGACTCAATCGTGCGCAGACCGTGGTTGTTCTTGGATCCAAAGCCATCGCGGGTAATCGCGTCAAAGTTTACGCCATCGTTGGAGATGAGCAGGTCAAAGCCGCGCTCCGCCTGCTGTGCGTAATAGTTTACGCCAAAATAGTAGACGATGCTGCCAAGCTTTTCAAACTCTTCCTGTAATTTGTCAATCTGTTCGAGAAGGAGAGCCTTGATTTCCTTGATCCAAGTAGCGAGATCCTTGCCAGTCAAGGCCTTAATTGCTTTTTCTATTAAGAACCGATCCCATTTGCTAAGACCATTATACCAATCGTCCAGCTCGTCTACCAGCGCGCGCAGCTCATCAAACTTGGCAAGAGCTTCCCGATACGACGGAACGGGGTTCTGGTCCTTCGTGATCGCGGAAAGTGCCTTGGAAATTGCGGTATACAGCTTATGAAGCTGGTTGTTGAATACGTATTCGTCAAGGATTTCACGCCACGGAGAGTCCTCCGCCTGTCCGAGGATGGTCAGAATTGCGTGGATGGCGGCGTTGGAGCGTGCTTCCAGCTCCTCGATGGTTACGGTTTCGATCTGACCGTCCGTGACCTGTGTGAAAATGTACGTCAGGGTCGCGGTGTCGTAGGTACCGATCATCAGATCATCCTGATGTTCACCATACCGCCACACATACTGGTTGGAATTGTTGCCCAGACCCACGCCGAGGTTGCCGATCGGACCTTTCCCGTCCTCCGCGACATAAGTCCAGAGGTTGCAGCTCATAGAGTGATCGATACCAAGACCGAACGGCATTTTCGCTTCATCATTGCCGCCGATGACCTGTGTCCAGGTAAATTTGCCATCACGCTTTTCACCGCGGTACATCGCAAAGCCCTGCTTATGGATGATCCCGGTGTCCAGATCGGTTTTGTCGGTAACAATGGTGACATACAGGTAGCCGTTATACTCGATGATGTCCCAGATACCGCCGCCGTTCAGACCGTCCGTATGGAGCACGCCGGGCAGGAAATCAAAATCCTCCTGGTCCGCAATGACTTTCCAGTTGGCAAGACCCTGCGTCGGATCGGAGGAGGCTACGATGATACCGCCGGGCGAATACACGCCGTCTCTATCGTAGTCCGCGCTTGCCAGACACATCAGGAGCTGACCTTCGTATTCCACAAGGCCATGCACACCGTTGGACATTTTTTTCCTTTTCATGTCCTTCCGGCGGCGTCATATTCGCGACCTTCTCCGCATAGGCGATTTTTGCGGTATTCGTTTCGGGATCTACCTCGACCAGCGTGGCGGTAGGATTGCCCATGCCGGCGAAATAGAGCTTGCCGTTGAATTCGACCGCCATACGATAGCCGGCCAGAACATTGAAGTAGCCCATGCCTGGATACTTCACAAACTGACCGATGTAATCCGCATGTGCTTCCGGGTTCTTCGCCATATCGGCACGCAGAGCGGATTCCCGGAAGATGACTTCTGTCTCATAGGTATACTTGTTGACAGACATGATAACGGGATCCCACTGCAAATAATCCGTTTCATCGAACGAATCCACACCGAACACCGTTTCCACGATGTCTCTCGCAGCCGCGTCCGCATCGGCACTGCTTACACCGGCGGCGATCAACGCGTTCTTGACCGCATTATGATAAATGTGGAAGGTAGAGTTGAAGCAGGTACCGATGTAGATGTAATCCCCGCCTTCTGCCATGGACCAGGAGTACGACTGTCCTCTTTCCTGCGGATCCAGAATGCTGTCCAAATCATCCGGTCCCGCAGTCGGGTGTGATACCTTTTCCAAAGCGTATCCACCGTTGGAATGTACGCCGCTCTCCAGCGGTTCGTAAAACCAGTTTCCCTTGTCGTCCGTATACGCCGTCCCATTCTCAGCCGCCGCAATCGGTGTGATCGCCGTGCCGACGAGCATGAGTGCCGCCAGTACAGTCGACAGAATCTTCTTTGCCTTCATAATGCTCCCTTTCTGTGCAGTAAATTGTGTTCTATAGTCATCCATAGCTGGTAGAATATAGCAAGACCTTTATGGATTTCCGAAAGTCCCCAGGTTCTCCATTGCGGTGCAAAAAATGACAAATGTCGCAATGAAGTGTGAAGAATCTTCCGGCTTCCCGCATAATTATTATAATACACGGCAAAGAGAAATGCAATAGCTTTGTTGAAAAAGATTGCACTTTTTGGAAATTATTGCGCATGGAAAATGTAAGGCATCACCGCACAAAAGGGAATGATGTTGTACCTGATTTTCTTACCATTTTTGTTTTTGAGGATTGCGTCTTCTCGCTTTTCCGCACCGATATATCCG
>USGH01000189.1 GCA_900554225.1 uncultured Eubacteriales bacterium
CTGCATCTGCATAGCGAATACAGCCTGCTCGACGGGGCGTGTCGGATCCGCGACATTCCGAAAATGGTGCGCGAAATGGGACACAGCGCAGTCGCCATCACGGATCACGGGGTTTTGTACGGTGCCGTCGCGTTTTATAAGGCGTGCATGGAGGAGGGAGTCCGCCCGATCATCGGCTGCGAGGTCTATGTGGCACGGCGCAGCATGGCGGACAGAGAGCGCGAATACGATTCCGGCAGCTATCATCTCATATTGCTTTGCAAAAACGAAACCGGATACAAAAATCTCATCTATCTCGTATCCAAGGGCTTTACGGACGGCTTTTACGGCAAACCGCGGATCGATCTTGAGCTGCTGTCCGCACATACTGAGGGATTGATCGCCTTGTCCGCCTGCCTGTCCGGGTATATCCCGCGCGCGATCCTTGCCGGGGAATACGATAAGGCTGAGGCACACGCGAGACAGATGGCGTCCCTGTTCGGCGCGGGCAATTACTATCTGGAGCTCCAATCGCATGGTCTGCCGGAGGATCCGACGGTCTGTGAGGGACTGTACCGCCTGTCCGAGAAAACGGGGATCCCGCTGGTCGCCACCAATGACGTACACTATCTCCGCAAATCGGATGCGACAAGCCAACGGATCCTGCTTGCAATCCAGACAAATACCCCGATCACGGAAAACGGCGGCGTGGGATTTGCGACGGACGAATTCTACTACAAAAGCACGGACGAGATGGCGGGTCTGTTTCCGAATCACCCGGAGGCAATCGAGAACACCGCAAAGATTGCCGCGATGTGCCGGTATGATTTCACATTCGGCGAGATCAAGCTGCCGCGCTATCGACCGGAAAACGGCATGGCTCCCGGCGCATATCTCGAAAAGCTGACATACGACGGGCTGGACGCACGGATCCAAAACGGTACGGTCGTCCTGGATACGGAGTACCCGCTGGAGGTATACCGCGAGCGGATCCGCTACGAGCTGTCTGTGATCGGACAGATGGGCTACGCGGAATACTACCTCATCGTGTGGGATTTTGTCCATCACGCGAAGGAGGTCGGCATTCCCGTGGGACCGGGTAGAGGGTCGGGCTGCGGCAGTCTCGTGGCATTTCTGATCGGTATCACGGACATCGATTCGCTCCGGTTTGACCTCTTATTCGAGCGGTTTCTCAATCCGGAGCGGGTCAGTATGCCGGACTTTGACATCGATTTCTGCTACAACCGCCGTGACGAAGCCATTGCGTATGTACGGGAAAAATACGGCGAGGACCATACCGCACAGATCATCACGTTTGGCACCTTAGCCGCACGTGCCGTGGTACGGGATGTCGGACGAGCAATGGGGATGAGCGTTTCCGATGTGGATGCGGTCGCAAAGAAGATCCCGCAGGAGACGGGGATCACGCTGCAAAAGGCGATCGACGGAAATCCGGAGCTGAAAGAAATGGTGGAAAACGACAGCCGCGTCCGACAGCTCATCACGTATTCGACCGCGCTGGAGGGAATGCCGCGCCACGCCTCCACCCATGCGGCCGGAGTGGTCATCACCGATCTGCCCGTGACGGAATATGTTCCCGTGGCGGTTAACGGCGGCACCATCGTCACCCAGTTCGATATGGACACGGTGGCGCAGCTCGGACTTCTCAAATTCGATTTTCTCGCACTGCGGTATCTCACGATCATGGAAAATGCCGTAGGGCAGATCCGCGAAAACGATCCGGCATTTGATCTCTCCAGGGTAGATACCACCGATCCGGAGACCTATGCGGCGATTTCGGCAGGCAAAACGGACGGAGTATTCCAGCTTGAATCCGAGGGAATGCGCCAGATGCTCATGAAGCTGTGTCCGCAGTCCCTCGACGACGTGATCGCCGCGATCGCCCTGTACCGTCCGGGACCGATGGACTCCATCCCGAAATACATCGAAGCGCGCCACCATCCCGAATCGATCCGCTACTGCACGCCGAAGCTCGCGCCGATTCTCGACGTCACTTACGGCTGTATCGTGTATCAGGAGCAGGTCATGCAGATCTTCCGCGAAATTGCCGGCTATTCGTTCGGACATGCGGATGTGGTACGGCGCGCGATCTCGAAAAAAAAGCAGGGCGTTCTCGAAAAGGAGCAGGAATCCTTTCTGGATGGCGCCATATCCCAAGGGATCGCAAAGGAGGACGCGCAGCCTCTCTTTGACGATATTGTGAGCTTTGCCAATTACGCGTTCAACAAAAGCCATGCCGCCGCCTATGGTGTGATCGCATTCCGGACAGCGTATCTGCGCACCCATTATCCCAAGGAGTACAACAGTGCGCTCTTGTCCTCCGTACTGTCCTCGACGGGAAAGCTGACGGAGTATATCGGGGAATGCACGCGCCGTGGGATCCGTATCCTGCCGCCGGACGTGAACCACAGCTATGCGGATTTTCATGTGGAAGGCGACAATATCCGTTTCGGACTGCTGGCGATCAAGAACATCGGGATGAATATGATAAAGGGCGTGGTGGAGAATCGGATCGCCGGCGGGGCATACCGCGATTTTGCCGATTTCATCGACCGTACCGCATCTCTCGGCTGGAACAAGCGGCAGCTGGAATCCCTGATCGGATCCGGTGCCATGGATTCCCTGGGTGCAAAACGGAGTCAGCTTCTCGCCGTATACGAGAGCGTACTGGACAACCATACACGGCAAAGGGCAGACGACAGGCAGATCGGACTGTTCGATACGAGCGACATTTCGATGGCAAAGCCCGTGATCGAATATCCGGAACTTCCGGAGCTGTCTACCCGGGAAAAGCTCTATCTTGAAAAGGAAAGCTGCGGCTTCTATCTTTCCGGTCATTTGCTCGACGACTACACGAAGCACCTTGCCACCCTGCGGCTTGATTCCATAGGCGCGATCCTTGCCGCGTTTGCCGAGGAGGAGAACGGGAGCGAACGGTACCATGACAAAACGGAAGTGACCATCGCGGCGGTCGTCATGAAGCGCACGAATAAGGCGACCAAAAACGGCGACAACATGGCGTTTGTGACCGTGGAGGACCAGAGCGGCGAGATCGAATGTGTCTGCTTTCCGAAAAAGCTGCTGCAATTCGGCCATCTTCTGACACTGGACGCGGCACTGCTTCTCCGAGGCAATATCAGTGCGCGGGGGGATGATCGGGTCAGCCTTCTGCTCTCCGATGTACTGCCGCTGCGGGACAACGCCTCCTTCACTGCGGAACAGAACGGTGCAGACCATGCACGCAAACAGGATATGCCCTCCGAGCTACTCCCAATACCGGACGCGCCGCCGGAGGAAATGGGGGGCGGATATGTGGAGCAAAGCGTTCCCGTGATCCGCAAGCTCTATCTTCGTGTGGACAGTGCCGCTTCCGTGCCGTATACGCGTGCCTGTGCCTTTGCCGCGATTTTTCAGGGGAATGTTCCCGTGATCTTCTATTTCCGTGACAGCGCGACCTACGCAGTACCGCCATATCCAGCCGTTGCACCGACGCCGTTTGTGCTGGATGCGCTGCGGGAGATCTGCGGGGCGGACAATGTAGTGATCCGGTGAGAGAGCAGATCCGGTTGACCAGAATGACAAAAGTCGTGATAACAGGAAAAAAATTCTTGAAAATACCGCAATTTGGCACAAATATCAGAGTGAGTTCATATCAGATTCATTTTTATAGGCTATAATAAAATAAAGGACGCTCTCTGTCCGCGAACATTTCCGGCAAATCCGGGGAGGATGGAGCTTCCGGTGGCGAGGAATCCGCCGCTGCGTCCTTACAACTCGTACTGGAAAGGAGAAGTCACTCCACTTTCATGGCAGAATTTCCAGAAAAACACGAAGGCGAAACCGAGGTCAACTGGGGGCTGGAGGTGCTGCGGGTATTCGGAATGTTCGGCAAGGGCTGTCTGCGTGCTCTGTCGTATGTACTGAATATTCTGCTCACCGTACTGCTGATCGGCTTGATCACCGGCATCATCGTCGGCTCCGTTTTCGCCATCTACATCAATAACTATCTCGATCTGACCATCGACCCGGCACTGCTCGATATTGCGGAATCCGGTACAACGACGACGCGATTCTATGTGATGCAATATGAGACCTCCGAGGATCGCATCAACCGCAACGGTACAGCGGTCGAATGGGAGGAGGAACGGATCACCGGTGCCGAAAACAGCATCTATGTACCATACAGTAAGTTCCCCAAAGCTTTGGTCGAAGCGTTTGTTTCCATCGAGGACCATCGCTTCTTCTCGCACAACGGCGTGGACTGGCTGACGACCGGTAAAGCGGTATTCAACTACTTTACGGGCAATTCCGTAGCGGGCGGTTCCACCATCACACAGCAGCTCGTGAAAAACGCCACACATGAGGACGAGGTGCGTATCCAGCGCAAGGTGGAGGAGATTTTCCGCGCGTTGAATCTTGAAAAAGACTACAGCAAAGAGGAGATCCTCGAAAAGTACCTCAATATTGTGTACCTTGGCAACAATTGCTATGGCGTACAGGCTGCCGCGAATCTCTATTTCGATAAGGATGTATCCGAACTGAATCTCGTACAGTGTGCCGCACTTGCTGCGATTGTGAAAAACCCGTCGCAGTATGAGCCGCTCTATCACAACGACGATGTGCTCGATGAAAACGGCGATGTCGTGAGAAAGGGCAATACCGGCCGGCGCAACGACGTCATTTACCGGATGCAGGAGCTTGGCAAAATCTCCGAAGCAGAGGCGGAAGCCGCCTATACCGCCGATCTCGGCATCACGTATTTTGACAAGCAGAAGGATGCCAATCTTACAAACGAGGGCTTCCATATCTATTCGTGGTATATCGAATCCGTCATTGCCCAGCTCAAGGAGGACATGGTCGAAAAGCTGGGGATGTCCGCGGAATGGGCAGCGAAAAAGGTGCTCTCCAGCGGCTATAAGATTTACCTGCCGATCGATCTGGAGGTGCAGGAGACCTTAGAGCTGGTCTACGAAAACGACAAGGAATACATGCCGTCGAGCGGCTCTGGCTTACAGCCGGAATCCGCCATGGTCATCATGGATCCGTATACCGGAGATGTGCTGGGACTGGTTGGCGGCAAGGGAGAGAAGATCATCAACCTCGGTACCAACCGCGCGACACAGGCGGTCCGTCCGCCGGGATCCTCCATCAAGCCGGTGACGGTATATGCGCCCGCGCTGGATGCCGGGATCATTACCTACGGCTCCGTGATCGACGATACGCCTCTCTATTTTGAAACGACATCAAACGGCGGTACCGATCCGTATCCGCACAACCTGCCGGACGTATATCGCGGTCTGACCAC
>USGH01000190.1 GCA_900554225.1 uncultured Eubacteriales bacterium
GTCCCACGCGCGCCATCCCGTACCCAGGACATTTTTGGCACCGAGCCACAGAATAAAGAGTACCCCCAGCTCCGATGCCACCAGATACAGCGGCGGCAGAGCGGATTGCCATACATTCGCGCGCACGGCGGTTTTTTCATAGGTCAGAAGCGTTTTCTCGTATCGTGCCGTCCGCGCCTCCTCACAGCCGTACACACGATAGGTCACGGCATTTTCTGCACGATCCAGCGTATCGGCGCGCATGGCTCCGGCGGCTTTTTTATATGCCGTTCCCGCCTTTTGCACCGGCTTCTTCATCCGTGCCGCGCAGAAATACGAGACGGGCGTGCAGCAGAGGCTGAGAAGCGCGAGCCGCCAGTCGTACACAAAGAGCATCACGACATAGCCTGCCAATCCCACGCCTGTATCAAAAACCTCGGTGGTAAATTTGCGCATTCCCTCCACACAGTCGTCGACATCGGAGATCGCCTTGGTCATCAGTTCACCCGCACCCTCCTGTGCCAGAGCCACGCGGCTTTGCCGGATGAGATTCGCATACAGGTTCCCCTTCATCCGGCGATTGATATTGTTGGCAAAGCGGCGGACATAGAATCGCTTGACAAACCGCGCCGCCTGTACCGTCAGAGTGACGAGAAGATACAGTGCCACCAGCACCGCCATCGTCCCGGCGACCTCGTTCCCACCGCGTATATCGGCAAGACACTGCGCCAATCTGCCCTCAAACCACAGAGACGCAAGCAGTCCGATGTTGTACGCAAGACCCGACAGGGTCACAAACAACAGAGGCAGCCATTCCACACGGAAATAGGAGGTGATTCTGTCCGGGCGAAAAACTTTTTTCGATTGCATATGCGTATTCCCTCCCTATCTCATTTGTATCATTGGAGAAAATGCGGAAATCCGGCGCGGCTTTCGTTTTTCGACGCGTTGTACAGCCGATCGAGCAGTGCCGCAAAGGTATCCGCTTCCTCTGGCGTGAGCGTGTCGGTCAGATATTCGTAAAAGGAGGCTTCGATCTCCGCCTTGGAGGATTTGAGCGTCTCCGCCTTTTCGGTAGGATAGAGAAGCTGACTCCGCCTGTCGTTGGGTGCATCCTGCCGGGTGAGATAGCCCTTCAGCTCCAGGTTCTTTGTCCGACGTGCGATGGCGGCTTTATCGGCGTGCAGCAGCTCCGCGAGCTTTGCCTGTGTGCAGCCCGGGTGATGGCGCAGCGCATGGATCAAATCGATCTCCGCCGTTCCCACACCGTCCTCCCGCAGGAGCCTCGTGACCAGCTTCTCCGCCTCCCGCGCGATTTTCGTGATCTTCCGTTCCGTTTTATCCATATCCGTCTCCCTCATCCATATTGTTGTATCTACATCGTTGTACCTGCATCTATTATACCACAAAAAAAGCCGCTGTCAAGAGGGAGCGTACAAAAACAATGGACAGCACCGCCGTACTCCGTGATCTCAAAATGCCGGAGATACGGCAGACTTGTCCTCCCCACCGGTTCAGCAACACATTTTTCCGTGGTTTCAAGCGGTGATTTCACACATTTTTCCAAAGGCACTTTGCATCGATCGCATTCTGGAGCCGAAAGCGTACCTGTATGGCTTTTCAGTGCAAAAACAACAGTGAGTCAGGCTCCCAAAAGCGATCCATATCCCCACGCCGAACGTTTCATCTATTATGTCCAAACAACAATTCCGCCAAATGGATCCCATTTTTGCCTCCGGCAAGCAAGCCTTCCAAGCAATAATGACAGTAACAGATAACGGTATCGGTCTTATAGCGTTTGCAATACTCCTTCATGATTTGATTCTGCTCTTCTTCCTTAGGGCAAGCTCTTGCATTTTCAGGACGCTTCTGCTATAATAATCCAAGAAATCGCGCGTTTTCCTAAGGATGCGCTCTGGATCCATCGCGAGTTTGGGTTGAAAAGCTTGAATATATAGTTTTGAGCGCAAAATCAACTTGAAATCGGCGTTTTCCGTCGTCCTTGATGGAGCCTGCCGCTTGTGTGAGCTATATGCTCTCCGATATAAAACGCGTATATCTGCCCCCACAGGAGGAGCCGATGAAACCGCTCACATTGGAAGAACACCGCGCACGGATCGCAAATCTACGCAGGGCACGGGAGGATATACACGCCTGCACCCGCGAGCTGCGCATTCACGATTATCTGCCGGGACAGGTGATCTATTATCTCGGCGATAATCCGGCGCCTAAGTCCATCACGCCGACGGAATATGACGAGGCACTGCTGCGTTCCTATCGGGAAAACGGCGTGGATCTGATCCAGGTACACGAGGAATGGAACGACACCATCCGCCGCTATGGCTCCGACAAATGGCACAGCTGCGACCACAAGGGGATGCTGTCCTTCATCGAGCTATGCCACCGAAACGGCGTGAGGATCATTCCCTACTGCTCCGCGAGCTACATACACAAATACGATCCGGAATACGATCCGCGGTTCCAGGGTTCCTATGGCTGCACCGACATGCATTATGCCTACACCTGTGCCAACGCGGGCAGCGAATACTGGCGTGCCTTTATCCTGCCGCGGACGTTTGCGATCATGGACACCTACGGCTTCGACGGCATCTTCAACGACTGGGGCTACGACTGGGACGCGCCGCCGAAGCTCCCGATCCCACCGGAGCGGGAAAACGGAGAAAACGAACCGCTCGGCGCATACGATCCCGAGGCAGAGGATCTCATCCATATGCTTTATGACGGCGTAAAATCGCGCGGCGGGATCTATAAGCTGCACATCGGGGGCAATCGCCGTCCGCCCGTGCGCGGAAAATGCTACGACTACCTCTGGGTCGGTGAATGTGAATTTGACGCGCAGTGTGGTGCCGGGAAGCTGTATGAGCCGTACCTTGTCCCGTGTCCCGACAAGCCGCGGCTGACCGGGTGGGGCAAAGAACGCTTTGATATGGACGCGTATTTCACGGCGACGATCCCGTTTGTACAGTTCCCGCTCCTGACACACGGCCGTCCGACGATGGGACGCTGCATCGACGTGCCTGGTGTAACGCAGTACCACACCACGGAGCCGGATCACCTGTACCAGTATTTCAAAAAAGTACGAGAATACGCCGATGCGCATCCAAACGGACCATATACCTACAGCGAATGGTCGCAGATTCCGGACGATCCCGAGGATTATCCCCGCTGGTGCCGCTATCTCCGGCTCTACAAGCCGATGGTGGCGGACGAAACGGTCGTATTTATGGAGCTGCGTGACGCCGATCTGATCCGTTCGTCTCTGCCGGAGAAGGTATACGCCTCGCTGTTTGTCTCCGAGAGGGAGTATCTGGCGGTTTCCAATATGGCAGACGCGCCGTATACGCTCACTCTGCGCGACCGGTGGCAGGATCGTGTCAGTGGAGAGACAGGAGACACCTTCACCATTCCCGCGCGCCGCATGCTGTTTCTTTGGCGCACAGAAACGGAGAATTGACAAAATATGCAGAATATCATCGCGCAATGCATCGGCGTGCTGGGGCTGATCTGCTCGCTCGCGTCCTTTCAGATGAAAAAAAGGCAGCACATCATGGCGCTGCAAATGACGGCAAGCCTGTCGTTTTCCGCGCAGCTGTTTCTGCTCGGTGCGGTGGCTGGCGGCTGTGTTGACCTTATCTCCTTTATCCGCACGCTCGTCTTTTCGCAGAACGGCAAAAAATGGGCGTCGTCTCCGATATGGCTCGCGCTGTTTGCAGCCGCTATGGTGTTCTCCGGCGTGCTGACCTACAAAACCGCGTGGGATCTGCTGCCAATCGCCGGCTCCGTGCTGTCCACTGTCGCCCTGTGGATGAAGGAGGAGAAAAAGATCCGCCTCATCTCGCTTGCGGTCGGGCCGTGCTGGCTTATTTATAATCTGGTGTGCGGCGCGTGGTCCGGTGCGCTCAACGAGGTGCTTGCCATGACGTCCATCGCGGTCGGACTGTGGCGCAACGACCGAAAGCAGAGGGACAAAACGGACGACGGTAAAACATCCGCGTAAAAACCGATTGTACTACATACTTTATTATTTGGAGGAAAAACAATATGGAAAAACCGATCAAGATTGGTGTTGTGGGACTGGGACGTATCGGAATGAGCGTGCATCTGTCATGTCTGCGCGACCGTCCGGACAAATTCAAGGTGGTCGCCGCCTGTGATCTGATCCCGGAGCGCTGTGAAAAATACGCGGAGGTGTTCGGCTGCCGTACCTATGGACGGATCGAGGAGCTGATCGCAGATCCCGAGGTCGAGGTCGTGGACATTGCCACCCGTTCGGCGGATCACTACGCGCACACGAAAATGGCGCTGCTTGCCGGAAAGAGCGTGCTTGTGGAAAAGCCGTTCTGCCGCACCTATGCGGAGGCCTGTGAGCTGAACCGTCTCGGATCCCAGCCATCCGGACCGCGCGTTTTTGTACGTCACAATCGCCGCTTTGAGGAGGGCTTTCTCAAGGTCAACGAGATCATAGACTCCGGTATTCTCGGCGAGGTCTATGAGATCAAGCTGACGCGCAACGAGTACCAGCGGCGCAACGACTGGCAGACGATCAAGGAATTCGGCGGCGGACAGCTTCTGAACTGGGGACCGCACATTGTCGATCATTCTCTCTGTTTCTGCGGCGGCGGATACACCGCGATGCACGCCGATATCAAACGTGTTGCCGCTGTTGGCGATGCGGAGGACCACATCAAGCTCGTGTTCAAGGGGGTAAACAACCGCATTGTCGACATGGAAATCAGCGGCGGCGCGGCGGTTCCGACACCGGAATACATCCTCTACGGCACGCGCGGCGGTCTTGTCTCCGAGGGCAACACGCTCCATCTGCGCTATCTCGATCCGTCCGTTCCGCTTGCGGATATCCAGGCAAACCCCGCGACCCCGGACGGTGCGACGTTTGGCAACAACGAGGTGCTGACGTGGAAAACGGAGGACATCGAGCTGAGCGGCAAGGACAAGACGGACGTGGTCTGGGACTACTTCTACGACGCATACCGAAACCATAAGCCCTACCCGATCACCCCGGAGCAGGCGGCAGAGGTCGTCCGCGTACTGGAAAATGCCAAGCTCGGCACGGAATTTGCGGAGTAATGGCTGTGAGACATGTCAGAGGGGACACGGCAACAGCATTTACTTTTTTCAAAGAAGTGATAAAATAGAGACATGAAAATAGAAGAATGATATGTACCCCCAATTCTGGACAACCGGAATTGGGGGAATTTTAATGAAGTACAGTTATGAATACAAAAAGA
>USGH01000191.1 GCA_900554225.1 uncultured Eubacteriales bacterium
TCACCCGACGCCGTTGTGGTGTGCGACCGGTTCGATCTGCGCGGCGGGCGGGTCATCGATGCGCTGCGTGCCGGATGCCATGTGATCGCCGACAAGCCGCTATGCACTTCTCTTGAAGAGCTTGCCGCAATCGAGAGGCTGGCACGGGAGAAATCGCTCCATGTCGGTCTTTGGCTGACCCTGCGGGAGCTGCCGTATGCCGCGCGCCTTCGTGAGCGGATCGCCGCCGGAGAGATCGGGGAGATACACGCCGTCAACTTCACGGGACAGCATCCGCTCCTGCTCGATATGCGCCCGCATTGGATGTTCGATCCCGCCAAGCAGGGCGGCACCATCAACGATCTCGCCATCCACGGCATTGATTTTATATCCTATGTGACCGGCTTGCCGTTTGCCCGTCCGCTTTTTGCCGTGGAGCGAAACGCGTTTGCCAAAAATACGCCGGCTTTTGGCGATACGGCGCAGTTTGTGTATCAGCTTGCCAATGGCTGCACCGTCACCGGAGACACCTCCTACAGCGCACCGGACGGCATGGGGTATGCACTTCCCTCCTATTGGCGATTCACACTTTGGGGGACGGAGGGTATGATCGAGGTAAACCATCACGACCGCGCGATCACGATTGTACACAAGACGGACAAGCTCCCCACGACGATCGACTGCGCGGACTGTCCGAAGGTGGATGTATTCGACGCCTTTTTCGAAGGGATTCTCGGCAAGCCGTGTGAGATGACGAACGAGCAGGTGATCGCATCGACCCGTGCCGCTCTGACCCTCGAAGCGACAGCGCACTTCACCCCCGCCAACCGGCTGTAATCCACTCATTCCACCCCAAACCAGCGCGCTGCGGCCATGCTCCTGGATCTGTCCCACGCGGATAGCTCGTCAAACACCGCCTTTACGTCGCCATGGAAACGGTTCACGATCGACTCCACAGCGAAAAAGCTGCGCCAGTACCAGTAGAAGACCTCGCCCATGGTGCCATCCGCATAGGTATTATAAGTAAAGCTGTCGATGGATGGTCTCGGACGGCTGCAATCGCGCAGGGCAATCAGCATCCGACCGATCTCGCCGGCGCGCACAGATTCCTCAGGCGAGAGAAAATAGCGGCGACTGATGTACTCCGCCATCCCCTCCTCGAACCAGATACAGCCCTCGTCCGCATCGTCATCAAAATCGCCGGGAAAGTACTCGCTCTGGTGGACAAACTCGTGACCGAGGATCTGGCGCACGTGGGGAATGCCGTATTCCGTGTGGTAATAGGACGTGATCGACGCTATTTCCGCCGAGGATACGGTCAGATCGTTCAGTTGGCTGCACAGCAACGTCCGCCACACCGCGACATCCGGGCAGAACACGATGCGGTATTCGTTCGTATACGCAGGCAGAGGCAGATCGGATATGCGTTCCGTTGCCGTCTTCCGTGTGGTGAACAATATGGCGCGGGGCAGCTCCGTGACGGCATACCGCTCCCTGAGAAACTCAAGATATGGCGCGAGTCCTTCCACAATGGGCTGTGCCTGGTCGGTCAGCTTTGCAAATTCGGCAGTATCCCGTGCGGTGTACAGGATCTCCGGCGTATTTTTCATCTGTCATTCGCCTCATTTCCGATGGTTTTCTGTAGTATAGCACAATCGATGAAAAAATACAAGGGACCGTCTTTCTCTGTGCGCCGGGATCTTGACGCTTTTTCACAGCTTTGGCGAAAAAAGCACACATTCCTGCGAAAAATTTACGTTCGGTTTGCAAATTGGTATTTACATTCGACGCATTTTGCGCTATAATATTAGATGTATGGGTATCGTGGTCTCACTTTCTCTTCACGCACAGCGGACGATGCTCTACCTGAAATTCTGAAAATTCTATATATGGAGGATATTAATCACATGGCAAGAAAAAAGCTTTCCATGGATGGCAACACAGCTGCCGCGCATGCGTCGTATGCGTTTACGGAAGTTGCTGCTATCTACCCCATTACGCCTTCTTCTGTAATGGCTGACGTGACCGATACATGGTCTGCCGGCGGTCTGAAGAACATTATGGGCGACACCGTCAAGGTGATCGAAATGCAGTCTGAAGCAGGTGCTGCCGGTGCCGTTCACGGCTCTCTCGCAGCAGGTGCTCTGACTACCACCTACACCGCATCCCAGGGTCTTCTTCTGATGATCCCCAATATGTATAAAATCGCCGGTGAGCTGCTGCCCTGCGTGATCCACGTATCCGCACGCTGCGTCGCTTCTCATGCGCTGAACATCTTCGGCGACCACTCCGACGTATACGCATGCCGTCAGACCGGTTTCGCTATGATGGCGGAATCCAACCCGCAGGAGGTCATGGACCTCGGTGCCGTTGCCCATCTCGCTACCATCAAGGGTCGTGTTCCGGTGCTCAACTTCTTCGACGGCTTCCGTACCTCCCACGAGATCCAGAAGATCGAGGTCTGGGACTACGACGACCTGAAGGAAATGGTAGACCGTGACGCCATTGCTGCGTTCCGCGCCCGTTCCCTCAATCCGGAGCATCCTGTTCTCCGTGGTTCCGCTGAAAACGGCGATATCTTCTTCCAGCACAGAGAAGCCTGCAACCGGTACTATGATGCGTTCCCGTCCATCGTGGAAGAATACATGGACAAGGTCAACGCCAAGATCGGCACCGATTACAAGCTGTTCAACTATTATGGCGCACCGGATGCTGAGCGCGTGATCGTGGCTATGGGTTCCGTATGTGACGTGGCTGAGGAAGTCATCGACTACATGCTGGCACAGGGCGAAAAGGTCGGTCTTGTCAAGGTCCGTCTGTACCGTCCGTTCGTTGCGGAAAAGCTCTCTGAAGCCATCCCGGCAACCTGTAAGAAGATCGCTGTCCTCGACAGAACCAAGGAACCCGGCTCCCTCGGCGAACCGCTGTACCTCGACGTTGTTACCGCTCTGTCCACCACCGGCAGAACCGATATTAAGGTCGTTGGCGGTCGTTACGGTCTCGGCTCCAAGGACACCCCGCCGCAGTCCATCTTCGCCGTATACGAGAACCTCGCGGACGAAGCTCCGAAGAACGGTTTCACCATCGGCATCGTGGACGACGTGACCGGTCATTCTCTCGTTGAGCATCCCGCTCCGGATACCGCTGCTAAGGGCACCATCGCCTGCAAGTTCTGGGGTCTGGGCGGTGACGGTACCGTTGGCGCAAACAAGAACTCCATCAAGATCATCGGCGACCACACCGATAAGTATATCCAGTCTTACTTCCAGTACGACTCCAAGAAGACCGGCGGTATCACCATTTCCCACCTGCGCTTCGGTGACAAGCCCATCAAGAGCCCGTACTACATCAATAAAGCCGACTTCGTTGCCTGCCACAACCAGTCCTACCTCCATAAGTACGACATGGTCAGCGACATCAAGCCGAACGGCACCTTCCTTCTCGACTGCTCCTGGGATATGGCTGCACTGGAAGAGCATCTGCCGAACCACGTAAAGTCCTACCTTGCAAACAACAACATCAACTTCTATACCATCGACGCGACCACCATCGCTACCAAGCAGATCGGCAACGCAAAGGTTAAGAATACCGTTCTCCAGTCCGCCTTCTTCGCTCTTGCCAACATCCTGCCGAAGGACGAGGCCATTGAATACATGAAGAAGATGGCATACAAGTCCTACATCAAGAAGGGTCAGGCTATGGTTGACCTCAACTATGCCGCTATCGATGCAGGCGCGGATGCCGCTGTGAAGATCGCAATTCCGGAAGCATGGAAGAACGCAGGTGAAGACGCACCGAAGGCTGCATTCTCCGGCAAGAGAGCCGATCTCGTGAAGTTCGTCAACACCATCGTAGATCCCGTAGACGCTATGGCGGGCGACAAGCTCCCTGTATCCGCGTTCTCCGACTACGTTGACGGTACGTTCCCGCAGGGTGCTGCTGCCGCTGAAAAGCGTGGCGTCGCCGTATATGTACCGGAATGGATCCCGGAAAACTGCATCCAGTGCAACAACTGCGCATTCGTCTGCCCGCACGCCGCTATCCGTCCGTTCGCAATGACCGAGGATGAGGCTGCAAAGGCTCCCGCTGCCACCAAGTTCACCGCTAAGCCGGTTCTCAAGACGAACTACAAGTTCTCTATGCCAGTATCTCCGCTCGACTGTATGGGCTGTACCCTCTGCGTCAAAGCCTGCCCGGTTACCGCGAAGGCGGAAAAGGACGGCACCGACAAGAAGGCAATCCGCATGGTTCTCCAGGAAACGCAGGAAGACCAGCAGGCTCCGTTCGATTACGCAGTCGCTAACGTTTCCGAAAAGCCTGAGCTGATCAACAACACCGTCAAGGGCAGCCAGTTCAAGCAGCCGCTGCTTGAGTTCTCCGGCTCCTGCGCAGGCTGTGCCGAGACCTCTTACGCACGTCTGATCACCCAGCTCTTCGGCGAAAGAATGTACATCTCCAACGCGACCGGCTGTTCCTCCATTTGGGGTGGTTCTGCTCCGGCAACACCGTACACCGTCAACAACGAATCCGGTCACGGTCCGGCATGGGCAAACTCCCTGTTTGAAGACAACGCAGAGCATGGTCTCGGTATCTTCCTCGGTCAGAAGACGATCCGCAACCGCATGATCGCAAAGATCGAAGAAATGGCAGCATCCGACAAGGCTTCCGATTCCTTCAAGGCAGCTGCAAAGGCATATCTCGACACCAAGGACGACGGTAAGGCAAACGAAGCCGCTACCAAGGCTCTCATTCCGGAGCTCGAAAACGCAGCAGCAGCCGGATGTCCGATCGCTCCCGAGGTGCTTGCGGAAAAGACCTACCTTGCAAAGAAGTCCATCTGGATCTTCGGCGGCGACGGCTGGGCATATGACATTGGCTTCGGCGGTCTCGACCATGTTATCGCATCCGGTGAGGACGTGAACATCATGGTATTCGACACCGAGGTGTACTCCAACACCGGCGGACAGGCCTCCAAGGCCTCCAACATCGGCCAGGTCGCACAGTTCGCAGCTGCCGGCAAGGCAATCGGCAAGAAGAATCTTGCGGAAATCGCCATGTCCTACGGCTACGTATACGTGGCACAGGTCGCTATGGGTGCAGACATGAACCAGCTACTCAAGGCTCTGACCGAAGCAGAAGCATACCATGGTCCGTCCATCGTCATCGGCTACGCACCTTGCGAAATGCACGGTATCAAGGGTACGATGGCAAACTGCCAGCTCGAAATGAAGAAGGCAGTCAGAGCCGGATACTGGAATCTGT
>USGH01000192.1 GCA_900554225.1 uncultured Eubacteriales bacterium
TGCTTCAGGTCTTTCAATCTACGCTTCCCTCCATGTGAAAAAATTCGCATTTGGATGGTCACATTATACGACGATGTGTCCGATGCCGCAATAGTTTTTGGACAGTTTTCTGGAAAACGTGCAAAAATTGACGCGGTGGTTTCGCGCGCACTGTGGTATAATGGGCGCAGAAAGGTTACAGGAGGTGGCGATATGAAGCCCCAGTTTGCCAATGTGTTCAACGTCTCGGTCAACGACAACCGCTCGGAGTGCTCGCTGAGCTTCTACCATATGTATGTGCAGCACAACTACACGCCCCAGCCAAAGGGACTGATTGATATGCCGGAAAAGACGGTCGATGAGGTCGCGAGCATCATGCTCACGCGTGACGGTGCGCACGCGCTCACGCGCCTGCTCATCCAGAGCTTCGGCACGCCGGAGGACAAGGCATGAGCGCGCCGCAGACGCTGCGCCCCGGGCGCTACCGCCACTTCAAGGGCAGGGAGTATGAACTGCTGTTTGTCGCCACGCATTCGGAGACGCTCGAGCCAATGGTCGTCTACCGCGCGCTCTATGGGGAGCGCGGGCTCTGGGTGCGCCCCGCCGCCATGTGGGACGAGCAGATCGAGCGCGACGGGCAGGTCGTGCGCCGCTTTACTTACATCGGGGACTGAGTTTCAGACGGAAAAAGCGCGCCGGATCGTGTGATCCGGCGCGCTCGGCGTCTGTATTTAAATGAGGTGCTGTGCGCGGCAGAGCGCTGCGTATTTGCCGTTGCGCGCGATGAGCTCGGCAGGTGTGCCCTGCTCGCAGACATGCGCGCCGTCGATCACGGCGACGCGGTCGGCACCCTGTACGGTGCTCAGCCGGTGGGCGATGATGATGCACGTGCGGCCGCGGGCGAGCGTGTCGAGCGCGTTCTGGATGCGCTGCTCGGTCACGGAGTCGAGCGCGCTCGTGGCCTCGTCGAGGATGAGGATCTTCGGATCGGCAAGAACCGCACGGGCAATGGACAATAGCTGCCGTTGTCCCTGACTGAGATTGCTGCCGCCCTCGGTCAATACGGTTTCGTATCCGTCCGGAAGCCGCTCGATAAATTCTCTTGCTTCCGCCGTTTCCGCCGCCGCCTTGATCTCGTCCATGGTCGCATCCAGCTTACCGTAGCGGATGTTGTTCGCGATGGTATCCTGGAAAAGCACCGTATCCTGCAAAACGATCGCAATCGCGCTGCGCAGCGTCTTTTTCGGAATGTCGTTCACGTCGATGCCGTCAATGGTGATCCTGCCCTTATCCACATCGTAAAACCGGGTCAGGAGGTTGACGACCGTCGTTTTCCCGGAGCCGGTTGCGCCGACCAGTGCGATCTTCTGCCCGCGCTTCACGTCCAGATTGAAATCAAATAGGATCTGCTTTTCCGGATTGTAGGAGAAGTCGATGTGCGAGAAATCGATGTCGCCCGCGATCTCGTCCACGGTGATGGGATTCTTGCCCGCATCGGGCTCATCGTCCTGATCCAGAATGCCGAATACACGTTCCGCACCGGCAATGGCGGTCAGAATGTTCGCGTACTGGTTGGCAATCTGGTTGATCGGCTGGGAAAGCTGACGGGAATACTGCAAAATCGCCTGGATATCACCGACGGAAATCGCGCCTGTGATCGTGAAGTACGCACCGAACGCCGCCACGATCAGGTAATTCAGGTTGTTGATGATGTTGTTCGCGGGTCCCATGATGCCGCCCCAGACATTTGCCTTGATGCTGCACTTCCGGAACTGCTCGCTCAACACGGCAAATTCGTCACATGCGTCCTTTTCCTTGCCGTATGCCATAACGGTCTTGTAGCCCGTGACCATTTCCTCCACCTGGGAGTTCAGGTCGCCGAGGATCACCTGCTTTTCGATGAAGTACTTCCGCATGAAACCGGAGAGCTTCATCGAAACAAAGATCGTCAACGGGATGGTCACCAGCGCGACAATCGCCATACGCCAGTCGTAGGACAGGAGCATGATGAACGCGCCGATGAGGGTCAGCACACTGGACACCAGAGACGAGATGGACTGCGAGATCGTGTTCGATATGTTGTCCACGTCGTTCGTCATCCGGCTCATGATGTCGCCGCTCGGGTGGTTGTCCGTATACCGGATCGGGAGGTAGGAGATCTTGCGGAACAGATCCGCACGGAGGGAGAATACCGTTGTCTGCGAGATCTGTGCGGAAGCAAAGCCCTGCAGCATCGTCACCAGAGAGCTTCCCACGTAGACGACCAGCATCAGCACGAGGTATTTCACAAGGCTGTCGAAATCCACATGGAGCTGTCCGTCGGTCAGGGTGATCGCGTCGATGGCTTTGCCCTGCAGCTTCGGTCCCAGGAGGGAGAGAAACGTCGTAACAAGGGTGGTGATCATGATCGCGACGACGAGATACTTGCTCTTGCCGATGTACTTCATCAGCTTGACGACCGTCCCCTTGACATCCTTCGGTTTTTCCCGGATCATGGGTCCGCCCGGTCCGCGATGGTTTCCGCCTGCGCCGTTTTTCTTCTGGAGTGCGCGCAGTTCATCGGCCGTCAACTCCCTTTGACCGGGTGCGCCGGTTTTTCCGCCAGGTGCGCCCTTCGGGGGTTGACCGTTCGGCATCGGTGTGCCATTCGGGAATTTCTTTTCGTCCGCCATTATGCCGCACCTCCGTCCGTATTCGATTTCATCTGCGAATGGTAAATATCCTGATAAGCCGCACTGTGCTGCATCAGGTTGTCATGCGTATCGAATGCCGTGATCTTTCCGTTTTCGATGACGGCGATCCGGTCGCAGTGCATGACGCTGGCGATTCTCTGCGCGATCATAATGATCGTGGTATCGCCGAAATGCTTATGTAGGGCTTCCCGGAGCTTGGCTTCCGTGCCGAGGTCCAGTGCGGAGGTGCTGTCATCGAAGATGATGATCTCCGGCTTGCGGATCAACGCTCTGGTGATGGACATACGCTGCTTCTGACCGCCGGAGAGAGACGCACCGCGCTCCGCCACCGCCGACTGGTACCCATCCGCCATCGAGGAGATGAATTCATCTGCCTGCGCGACTCTGGCTGCCGCCTCGATCTCCTCCGGTGTTGCGTCCGGTTTCCCCCACAGAATATTGTCCGTGATCGTGCCGGAGAACAGCTCGCTCTTTTGCTGCACAAAACCGATCTTCTGGCGCAGTGCGTGGAGATCCCACTTCTTTACATCCACGCCGTCTACATACACGGTGCCTTCCACGGTGTCGTAGAAGCGCGGGATCAGATTGACCAGCGACGATTTGCCGGAACCGGTCGCGCCGATCACCGCCACGATCTCGCCGGGATGCACGTCCAGATTGATGTGGTCGAGCACAAGATTGCCCTGCCCGCCCGGATACTGGAACGATACGTTTTCAAACCGCACGGAGCCCTTTTCACCGGATGCACCGTCTGTCGCGGAACCGCTTGCGATCACAGGATCGGACTCCAGAACCTCACGCACACGATCGCCGCATGCCTTGCCGCGCGCGATCTGCTGGAACATCATGGACACCATCATAATGTGCATGAGTACCTGTGAAATGTACTGCACCGCCGCCATGACGTCGCCTACGTTGATGCTGCCCGCTTCCACCTGTACGCCGCCGACATAGAAGATGGCAAGGATGGCCACATTCATGATGATCATCAAAAGCGGCATCAGCGTGGACATGAGCATCAGCACGCGCATATTGGAGTCGCGATATTCGCGGTTCGCCATACCAAAGCGGTCGATCTCGTGTTCTTCACGGGTGTACGCCTTGATGACGCGCGCGCCGGTGACGTTTTCCTGCACCACGGCGTTGACGGCATCGAGCTTTTTCTGCACCTTTGAGAACTGCGGGAACGCTTTATACACCATGAGCAGGACCACGACGACCACAAACGGCAGGGAGAAGAGGACCACATAGCCGAAATGCACGTCGAGGGAGTTGCACATGATCAGCCCGCCAACAATGAAGATCGGCGCGCGCACGAACATCCGCAGAATGGACTGCACGAGATCCTGTAGGGAGGTAATGTCGTTGGTCAGTCTGGTGACGAGGGATCCTGTGGTGAATTTGTCCGTCTGTTCGAGCGAGAGGGACATCACACGATTGAATGCGTCCACCCGCACGTCGTTGCCAAAGCCCTGAGACGCAACGCTTGCCGTATAGCAGCAGAGCAGTCCCATCAGCCCGCCGAACGCGACGAGGATCAGCATCTCCACGCCGGTTTTCAGAATGCTCTGCAATACCGCGGACACATCGCCGGATTCCACGACGGTGTTGACGATCTGCGACATGAGCTTGGGCTGAAAAAGATCCACGACCACTTCCCCCATCATGAAAATGGGAGAAATGATCGCGAAAAACAGATAGGGCTTCAGATAGGATGCAAGGCGTACCTTCTTTGTTTTCTTTTCAGAACTCAAAAGAAATCACGCTCCTCCTTATTGCTTTCCAGTAATGTATTGCGTACCTTGGACAGCAGACGCACGAGGGTCTCCCGTTCGCTGTCGGTCAGGTTGGACATAGCGACCTCGTCCTCCTCATAGATCGTCTTGCGCATCTGTTCGTCCAGTGCTCTGCCCTTTTCCGTCAGAGTGACACGGGTGGCACGCAGGTCATATTCGTCGGGACGCTTGGTGACGTAGCCTTCCTTTTCGAGTTTCTGGAGGACAACACTGATGGTCGGTGCCTTCAGATGGGTAGCCTTTACGAGGTCGAGCTGGGTTCTGCCGTCCTTGCGTGCCAGTTCCATGAGCAAAAGGCGCGCGGACTTCTGGAGAGCCGGGGTATCGCTGCTACTCTGCTGGATACGGTCGTTCATCATCCGAGAAATCTCACTGATGAGCATCATCGGTGCGGAACGGTTCATCCGCTTTGCGTCCGGTTCGTACACGGGCGGTTTTCCGTTGAGATTGAGATTGGTCATGATTGATTCCTCCTGAGTTTGTCTTTTGTTTTTTGAGATTGTGGTGTTTATATGGCATCTGCACGGTTGGGATGCAGATCCGTTTGCTTTGTGGAATACAGGATTGCCGGGATGGGACTGGCGTCTTATTGCACGCCCCATTTTTCCGAGAAGCTCTTGATCTCGCTCTCCGCCTTTGGCGTTACCGCTTCGACTGCGGACGCGATCTCGCCGCCATCGCTGAGAACATCCCAGAACACAGAGCTGATACCGCCGAAATCAAACAGTTCGGAGAAGGAGC
>USGH01000193.1 GCA_900554225.1 uncultured Eubacteriales bacterium
TACGGAGACTTTTCCGACAGATCGAACAGATCTTCCCCGACATATACCGGCTCCGGAACACATTCTGCACTGCCATCGTCCGGAATTGCGACAAACGGTTCGCTCTCATCCACAAACGCACGGTCAATGTCCGCCACACCGCCGAGATGGTATTCGCGCACCACATCGTCAAAGAACACACCGTCCGGGATCACAAAGCCTCTGCCATACGATTCGTGTGGTGGAATGTGCGTGAGATCCTGATTGTTCGCGAGATACGGCCCGTACATCTGCCAGACCTCGCACCCAATCGCACCAAAGGTGTCCGTATACAGCCCAAACGTGCCGGAGATCTCCACGGTGATGAGATTCTGCTGGGACAAAACCACACAGTCGTCCGCTGCTGTCACCACGCAGTCGATCGCGACCGTCTCACCGGCACCGATCATCGTCTCCATTGCGGCAGGCGAGATCCGGATCCCCTCCGGCGGACAAAGCGCGATCCGCACAGCTTCTGCTGTCATGAGATGGGATTGGACCCGAACGGAGCAGTGCAGGGGCATACCGGGGGCGACAATGGGATCACCATCGTATACCGCCTGTACCGTAAACGTCCGTGCGCGCGGTGTGACCGGGATCGGCTTGGCGTCCGCACTGCGCAATATCGTCTCGTCCGTGGGTACATCGGTGATTGTCGTTTTCGCATCGGTATACGCGATTCCCGCCGCGCAGACATCCCGTGCGAGATCCCGGATTGATCCCGTGTGCCGCCTCGTTTGTACCTCAATGCATAGCCCGGTGTCTGTCATGCCATCTTCGCCGAGCAGCTTATCCGCGCCGCGCAGAATGCCGAGAATGGACGCGGCACTTGCACAGATGCAGTCGGTGTCATAGCCGCAGGCCAGACCGAGCCGGATCGTTTCGCGGAAATCGCCGTGCCCCCAAAGGAGCGCAATGAGGGTGAAACCGATGTTCTCATACATATTGGTACAGTCCGCATGACCGTAGTGCTTCAGCAGGAACCCACGCGCCTTTTTCCAGTCCATCCCCTCGTCGTAATACCGCACGGTATCGGTCAGCACCTGTTTCAGCTTGCCATCGGGTACACGGGCAATCGCCATATCCATGGTACCACGCAGATCGTTTGTGAAAAAGAGAGCGGTTTCGATGGTCGCGAGAAAAACCTCCGCATCGATGGAATCCTTTTCATGGTCGAGAGAGCCGTCCATGCGCGCGTATTTCTCGCACAGTGCCGCGTCTCCGGGGAAGAGACAGGCCCAGATCTCAGAGCGGATCGGACAGCCCATGCCGTCTTTGTAGTAGCGGTTGTTGAAACGGCCGGACAGCGGCGGATAGATCCCACGTGCGTAGTTTTTCTCAAATACCGCGTATTCGCCGGGACCATACGGCACCTTTTCGTAAAACGCCTTCGCCATATCCCGTGCGTCGATGGCAAAGCCGTACTCCTCGATAAGCTCCAGCCACATGATCTGCAAATCGAGATCGTCGTTCGGCAGAGCCTTATGTAAGAGCGATTCGTCAAGCGGATAATCAAGAAGCTCTTTTCGCCCTTCCGCTGGTCCACCGGCTGTGCCGCCGATACATTTGCCGAGAAAACAGCCGTATACTTTATCAAAATAGGTTTTGTATGTGAGTGTATTCATACTGTAGTCCTTTCTTGTTCCGCCTCTATAGCCGATAGAACGCAGAAATTTCAGGTTTTCTATAGTATAAACGATATATCGTGAAATTGCAAGAGAAAAAGGAGACTGCGGTGCGGATTTTGAACAAAAAAGACCTCCCATACCGTAAAAACGGTAGGAGAGATCTTTTGGAAGGTCTGCTTACATATTGGTTTTACACGTAAAGCCTACAGATATGAAAGCTTCTCGGCGCAAAAGACGCAGTGGCTGCAGAGTATCCTCAAGAGAAGTATAGCGGCAGACAGCTTATTTCTGGAGATTCTTTACGATGGTCTCGGTATCGGAAGCGATCATCAGCTCTTCGTTGGTCGGGAGTACGTATACCTTGACCTTGGAGTCGGGCGTGGAGATCTCAACGGTGTTCGGCTGATGGTGGGTCACGGCGTTCAGCTCACGGTTGATCTTGATGCCGAAGTATTCCATATCGGTGCAGGCACGGTCGCGCAGCTCAGGGTTGTTCTCACCCATACCGGCAGTCCATACGATGGCATCCAGACCATTCATTGCGGCAGTGTATGCGCCGATGTATCTCTTGACCTGGTATGCGAGCGTGGAGGCTGCGAGGTACGCTCTCTTGTCGCCCTTCAGAATCGCGGCTTCGATGTCACGGCTGTCGGAGGAAATGCCGGAGATACCGAGGAAACCGCACTTCTTGTTCATGTATTCTTCCATCTGTGCCGGGGTGTAGCCTTCGCGCTCCATGAGGAACGTGACCACAGCCGGGTCCATACTGCCGCAGCGGGTTCCCATCAGCACACCTTCCAGAGGGGTCAGACCCATAGAGGTGTCGATGCACTTGCCGCCCTTGACCGCGGTGATCGAGGAGCCGTTGCCGATGTGGCAGGTGATGATCTTGGTCTCTTCCAGCGGCTTGTCGAGGAGCTTTGCCATCTCACGGGATACATAGCGGTGAGAGGTGCCGTGCGCACCGTAGCGGCGGATGTGGTACTTTTCGTACATATCGTAGGAAATGCCGTACATATATGCCTGCTCCGGCATGGTCTGGTGGAACGCCGTGTCAAATACGAGAACCTGCGGCTTATCCGGCATGACGGCGAGACAGCCCTTGATACCCATGATGTGTGCGCCGGTGTGCAGAGGAGCAAAATCGCGGCACAGCTCAAGCTTGGCGAGTACCTCATCATTCAAAAGAACGGATTCAAAGAAGTACGGACCGCCATGCACCACACGATGACCGACGGCTTCGATCTCGTTCATGGAGGAGATCACACCGGTTTCGGGATCGGTCAGGTACTGGATAACGATTTCGGTGGCGACTGCATGATCCGGCATCGGGATTTCGGCCTTGATCTTTTCGCCGGATTCGCCCTTTCTGTGCTCAATGCGACCGTCAATACCAATGCGCTCGCAGATACCCTTGGCAAGAACGGATTCGGTAGCGGTGTCAAAAAGCTGATACTTGAGAGAAGACGAACCAGCGTTGACGACAAGAACTTTCATGAAAAATTTCCTCCGATACTTTGGAATCCCCAAAGATAAAGGGATTTTACGGGATTCCGTGAAATTCAAAATTGACAAAACAAAAAAAACCTTATATAATTATATACGATAGAAGTCCGTTTTTCAAGAAGTTTTTCGCATTTCGGAGGAAAATACAAAATATGAACGAAATCTCTGCCGTCATTTGTGAAACGAACCCATGCCACAACGGCCATGCCGCGCTGTTTCAACGTGCAAAAACGGTATGCGGCGAGAACGGCGTGCTGATCGCGGTCATGAGCGGCAATTTCGTTCAGCGCGGACTGCCTGCCGTGTGGGACAAATACCGTCGTGCCGCTCTTCTGATCGAACAGGGCGTGGATCTCGTCGTGGAGCTGCCGTATCCATGGTCTGCCGCCGGGGGTGAGGATTTTGCACGTGCCGGGGTATCGATCGCGGACCGCCTTGGTGCTGCGCGTCTTGTGTTCGGCAGTGAACGGGGCGATACGGACACCCTTCTACAGCTTGCGAAAATGCTCCATACGCCGGAAGCGGATAAAAAGCGCGCAGCCTGTCTGTCGGATAACCCTGCATTAGGGGCCGCTGTGCTGGAGGATCGTTTGTGTGCCGACCTCGGCATCGCACCGTTATCCGCCAATGACAAGTTGGGACTCTGGTACATCGACGCGCTGCGGGAAACCGATTGCCAACCGATTGCCGTGCCGCGTTTGCCGGGATCCGAGCGTATCGCCAGTGCCGGTCGGCTTCGCGAATGGCTGTACGGCGGAGAGACGGAGCCTGTGCGCAGCTTTGTACCGGATCCCGTCTGGCAAACGGTCCGCGCGGAGCCTGTCACGCCGCTTGCAAAGTATTACGACCTTCTCCACACATATTTCCGCTTTTTCGTGCCGGATACAGCGCCGGAGCTGCGTGAAGCGTCGGGCGGCGTGTATGAAAGACTGTGCAGATCGGCATACCGGGCCGCATCCGGCACTGCGTTTTTCGAGGCTGCCGCGTGTAAGAAATACACGAATGCCAGGCTCCGCCGTGCCGCGCTGTTCTGTGCCACCGCTGTGACCGACGCGCTCCTTGCCGAGATGCCGCGCTATACGCTGCTTCTTGCCGCCAATGAAAAAGGCTGTGCATGGCTTGGCAGGCGAAAGAAATCCATGGAGCTGTCGATCGTGACAAAGCCTGCGGATTTTCAAAAGCTGCCGGGCAGAACACAGGCACAGCTTGCCATTCTCCACCGCGCGGATGCTTTCTACGCCTACCTCATGGGAAGGGACGGCGGCTATTTCCTGCGTACCTCCCCGTATATCGCACATCGTTATTCTGCCGCGGACAGTGAGACCGGCGTGTAATCGTGGTGGACGGCGGGCAGAAATGTCGTGAGCAGATCCACTGTCGTGAGGCGGAGACTGGACGTGTTCACACAGGGATGGCAGCCGAAATCCGCCGCCGTGAGCAGATCCCGGTCGATGAGCAGGCGCACGTGATTCCCGCAGTCGTTCATCAGTCCCATTACGCTGACAGCCCCCGGTGTGATGTTGAGGTATTTTTCCATAGCCTCTGCGTCCGCAAACGACAGCCGCGCCACACCCAGCTGACCGGACAGCTCTTTGGTGTGAAACGGCTTGGCTCCCGGCATGAGCAAGAGATAGAACGCTGTTTTCTGCCGGTTGCAAAGAAAGAGATTCTTGCACATCTGTACGCCGAGAGCCGTGTCCGCAGCGGTGCAGTCGTCCATGGTCATCGCCGCCGGATGATCTACGCGTCTGTAGCGGATGTCAAGCTGATCGAGCAGATCATATACGCGCATTTCTTTGACGAGTCGTGCGGTAGAATCCGTGGGTCTTCCCATACATACTTCCATATTGTATTCCTCCCTGTCTGATACAGAAAGCATAGCACATTTTTCGCCGCATTGCAAGAGAAAACGAAAAAAATGCAGACATTGAGAAAGAAGGTGAGCCGATGCACGCTATGTCGGCATTGTCTCCGTACACAAGGTACATTTCCGAATGCAGTTTCCATATT
>USGH01000194.1 GCA_900554225.1 uncultured Eubacteriales bacterium
AGCTGTTTCAGAAGGTCAAAGCGCATTGCCTCGCTGGGCAGCTCCATTGTGAGGATCTGCTTGCGGAAGTCCTCAATGTCCATTTCGCCGGTTTGGAGGGATTTTCGGATGTTCGGACCAAGAGAGAGCGACTTGAAGCGTTCTTCCGATGGGGTCATCTGCATCATCTCATCCGGCGTATAGCCACGGTTACAGGGCATCCGCGTTGTGTTTTGGAATGCACTGTATAATTCGAAAAATCGCTCGACGTCCCGCCTTGAATGGAACTGGACACCCATCTTCTCCAAGTGTCCGAAAGCATCCGCCATTTGAACAGAAATCGAGCGGACATCGAGCAGCAACTCTTAAAAACAACAGCTTCACGCTCGTCGCTCAGGTTGCAGCGTTCTTTCAGAAATGCCCACAGCTTGCGCTTTTCCGGTGTGTCCTCGCAGTAGAAGGGATCAGCATATTCGAGCAGATGCTTCCTGTACGGTATATAGTATGGTTTGTCCTGCTGGCTGCGTTTCGTCTCTGTAAAGAGGTCTGACTCATCAAACAGAGTGACATCAATGATCTCGCGGTCAAGAGGCTTTGTATACTGAACATCCGAGTAAAGCGCATCGCCGCCCAGAATGTAGTAGCCCTCGCACTCATGACGGGCGATTTCCGTGAAGGCAAGAAACTCTTCTTCCGTTATCAGCTTCGGACTGAGGGAGAATACAATCTCCTTTGCCTTATGCAGTGGGATGATGCCGTAGAGGTTTGCCATGGCATTAAAATATTTGCGCAAAAGCCGCGAGGTTGTGTCCTTCAGCGGAATTTCCCGATAACGGGCATTCAGCTATCTTCGCGTGTATTCCTCTGGAAATTCTATATATTGCTCCTTGCTCATGTTTCTTCTTCCTCAATGATTCCATAGTCGATCAGAATGTTCTCTTCGGCGTACTTCGGGTAGACAATCCCTGACATCTCCTGTTGATGCCGTTTTTAGAGAAACTCTCGCCTGTTTGTTTTGACTTCTTTTCATTCGTCGTGCAGAAACGACAGGTTCCATTGTTTCTTTAGACCGGAGTTTGGATTATTCTTTCCAATGTTCAAGTTCCTCAGCAGGATATGCTTTTGTCCAATGATACGGCTGCAATTCTTTCAGTTGTACAAATCTTATTTTTTCTTCTTCCGTGGTAACTGCTACCTGCACATCCTCACCCCAATATCGTAATCTCTCTTGGCAAATGCCGCATGGAGACAGCACCTGGTATGGAGATTTCTCATCTTCACGTACAAGGCACATACAATGTGTTACTTTTTCATTGTATTTATGGGCTTCAAGCATTGCGCCCGTTTCAATGCACAAAATGGCAGACGCATTGGCAGTCTCGATGCACACACTTGTGTAATAATTTCCTTTGGATGTATGCACGATACCAGCTCCACCCCAACCCACAGGATATCTTGTTTCTATAAGCTCTACCGCTCTGCGATACATTTCATTTTCTATTTCATAGTCTCTCATAAAAATCTCCATAGGAAACCTCCATTTTTCGCATGTTTTCCAACAAATCACGAGCAATATATGACGGAATAATCGTCAGTACAATATACAACATATACTTTTATTATATCATGACTGAGAGAAGATAGCAAGCGTTATTTTACAAATCCGACTCTGCAAGGTGAAATCACACATCGTCCAGGCGGCGACAGGGGACCATTCCTGCACCAGATGTGGATTTTATATACACCCTGACGGATATGAGAAAAAGTGACATATCTGGCTATTTGATCTTGCATTTTTCGGCAAAATCTGCTATACTATCGACATATGTGTGAGAAAATCCATCAACGGAGGAAGCAATATGCCCAGGAAAGCATCCGACAAAGCGGACAAACATAAAAACGCAGGCGACGGAAGAGACAACGCGGTCGATCTGCCCCTTTCCCAGCTTGTCAAAAAAGCTGCGGCAAAGGATCCGGTGGCAATGGCTGCGTTGTTTGAGCGCACGAACCGCCATCTGTATTACTATGCCTATATGCTGACAGGCGATTCGGCAGATGCGGAGGATCTCTTGCAGGAGGGCTTCATCAAGTGCATTCTCTCCCTCGATACGCTTCAGAATCCGGACGCATTCTATTCGTGGATGTGGACCGTTCTTCGAAACCTGCACACGAACAATGTACGGAAAAACAAGTATCAGGTGATCTCACAGGAGGAGCCGGATTTTGAGGAGAATCGGATGCTTTCCGCCATTCTTTCGGAGGAAGATACGCCGGAGATGCAGGCGGAGAAAAAGGAGCTTGCCGGGATCCTCCGCCACATGATCCACGCACTGCCGTCGGAACAGAAGGAGGTCATCCTGCTCCACTATTACGACGACCTACCCCTGGCGGAAATTGCGAAAATACAGGATTGCCCTCTTGCTACGGTAAAAAGCCGCCTGCTGTATGCGAAAAAATCCCTGCACACCGCGATCCGTTTGGAAGAGGAAAAATCCGGTGTCGCGCTCCATGCCACATTCCTCATTCCTGTGTATCCGGCGATTCTGGCACGGCTGGCTTCGATCGTCACCATGTCCGGGGATGCGGTATTCTCGGTGTTCATGAATGTTGCCGCCTTCTTTGGCGTTGCCTGCTCCGGCGATACGGTACGGCTCCTTGGCACAACCGCCACGGAAGATCATCCCATTCGCGACCGCGCATACGTGATCCGTGTCCGTGTCGCACCGATTGTGGCTGCCGGGATGGCATTGTGTCTGGCGATCGGTTTTGGCGCAGGCAGAATGTTTGCAAACGCAGACGCGGTACCGGCAGAGGTCACGTTGGAATCGGAAACCTCCATAATAGAGTTGGAGTCTGAGCAAACAATGGAGACGACCCTGGAGGAGGAAACGGACGAGATGACCCCATCCGCAGCGGCAGGGAGATGTCTATCACCGGACTATAGCCTCATTGGCACATATGGGTTCAACAAATTCCAGATGGAGGTCGGACAGACGTTTGCCTTGCAGTATATCTGCGTTCCCTATACCACTACGCAGCAGCAGATGAGAATTGTTTGTCCGGATGAGGATGTCGTGAAAATTCGCGGAAAACAAATCATCGGCGTTGCTCCCGGTCAAACGCGGATATACTGCTTCAATCCCAACAATAGAGAACTATGTGCATCCTATAGCATGACAGTGGTGGAGGCAAAATCAGATCCCATTCCGGTGAAGGGCATACAGTTCTGTACGGACAATCTCAACAATCTTTTGCCGGGAGACGTGTTTTCGCTGAATTACCAGACCGTACCGGCATTGACGGAGGTGACGGAGTATACGTTTACCTCGGACGATCCGACAGTTGCGGTGTACGATGGGGTACTTCTGAATGCGCTTGCCCCGGGAAAGACCACCATTCGCGCATTGCGTGCCGCAGACGGAGAGGAACTGGGGAATATTTCCATTACCGTATATGCAAGTGTGGAAGATTTTCCGAAGATGCTCCCGCAAAGTGTGGATTTCTTCACGGGAGAAAAAACGATTTTTGTGGGAGGTCGCTCCAGGCTCGTCTACTGTATCCATCCGGGAACCGCAGAAGAGGACAGTTATTACTATACGGTTTCAGACCCTGATGTTATTTCCTTTGACGGGGAATATGTGGAAGGACTTGCGGCAGGCTCAGCGTTTGTCTTCATAAATCGTACTGCGGACGACGAAACAATTGGCTCCATTTTATACACAGTGTTGCAGTAAAGGGTTCGCCTATCCTCACTGCTCCAGAATCCGTTTCCAGACCCGATACCGTTCTGCGGGCGACAGTTGGTCCAAAATCCAACCTTGCATCGCTGCGCGGGATTCCGGGGACAATTCCGGCACATCCCGCAGGATGGCAGCGATGGCACAGGCGGTATCACACTCGTCTGCATTTTGAGAACCGGAGCTGTCGAGGATATAGCGATTCTCTCGCCGCGTGTAGATCAGTCGTATCTTACCCGCCTCCGTCTCTGCGATGAAATCCCGTAGGCATTCAATGTCGCGCTGAATGCTTTTTTCACTGACGGCATACCGTGCGGCAAGCTCCTTTTTGCACAGCGATTCGCCGCACAGGAGCATCCGGTACATCGACAAAAGGCGCGTGGTTTGTGCGATTTCTTTGTATTTGTTCATAAAAAAAACCTCCGTTTTCAGATAGATAGACACCATCTGTCCGCGAAAGGATTTACATTCACAAAAAATATTCTTATTTCTATGAGCGATATGGCTGGGAATATCTCTGTCCGGTCACGGCAAACGGCGAGGACAAGCCCGCGTGGATGTACGTCCATCGGTACGTGGGAGAATAGGTCTCCAAGACGGAAAAACAAAATGCAAAAAAAACAGGCGGTATCTCCCGAAAATTACGGAAGAGTACGCCTGTTTTTGCGTGCTTCAAAGCATTCTTAGAACAGCGCGAATCCCGATTCGATCACGCGCGGTGCAGGACAACGGTATCCGCTGTGCTGTCGATGGTGATTCTGCCGCCTACAGTCGGATATTCGGTGCCGTCGTCTGCGGTGTATACACCGTCGTTCGGGACCTCTACAGTGGTATGTACGCCGCCCGCCTGTGTGATGGAGAACGATTCTACCACGCTGTCTTTCCATGCTGCGGAGACGATCTTCTGTCCACGTGCGCGCAGCCCGGTGAAACAGCCGTTTGCAAGCTTGGCGGAAAGCGCAGGGAGCAGGGAGATGAAGCCCTCATGGCTCTGCATCACCATTTCGCCAATGCCTGCGGTGCCGCCGAAGTTGCCGTCGATCTGGAACGGTGCGTGTGTATCCCACAGGTTCGGCAGTGTGGATTTTGTGAAGAGCGCGCGGATATTATCATAGGTGTCTTCCCCGGAGCGGAGTCTCGCAATGAGGTTGTTCAGCCATGCGCGGCTCCAGCCGGTATGCCCACCGCCGGAAGAAAGACGTCTTTCCATCGTTTTGCGAATCGCAGCATACAGCTCCGGCGTATCGCGGGTGATCTGTGCAGCGGGATAGAGACCAAACGCGTGTGAGATGTGCCGATGACCGGGCTCCGCTTCCTCATAATCCTTGCGCCATTCCATGAGCTGACCATACTTGCCGATGGTAAGCGGCGGGAGCCGATCCGCCATTTCGCGCGCCGTTTTGCCGTCCTCCGGGTGGA
>USGH01000195.1 GCA_900554225.1 uncultured Eubacteriales bacterium
CGGCGCAGGATCTGGGCGCCGGTCACTGGCAGGTACTGCGCCGGGTGATCCTGCCGCTGAGCCTGCCGGGCATCGTGTCCGGCGTGACGATGGTGATCGTCCCCGCCGTCAGCACGTTCGTGATCTCGAAGCTGCTTGGCGGCGGCACGAACATGATGATCGGCGACGTGAATCTGATGTTCTACGAATCGTACTACGCGGTATTCTTCAACAAGGCGGTAGCGGAGAAGTTTCAGATCCCGGATCCCTATGTGACGGTGGACGAGGGCAAGTGGACGTATGACGCGATGTACGAGGCTATGACGCCGTGCCTGTCTCTGAACGGCGATGAAGCCTTTACCCCGAAAGCCATGAACGCGACCTTCGGCACGGCGACCATTACCGGTTGGATCGGCGTAATGGTGACGGTTCCGGACGCGCTGGTCAAGCAGGACGACAACGGCACACCGTATTTTGCGGGCGCGACGGATCGGCTGTTCTCCGCCATGGACGCCATGACCAAGCTCTTCGCCGGAGACGGATACATGATCACGAACAGCCCCGATATGGATTATGATAAGTGCTTTGTGAACGAGCGCGCCGCGTTCTCCATCATCTCCATCGGCAACGCCAGCGTCTTCCGCGATATGGATTCCGCCTATGGGATCCTGCCGATCCCGAAATATCTGGAAGCGGACGCGGATTCCTCCCCGATCGGCTCGACGCTGCTGCTCGGCGTTCCTGTAACCTGCCGGAATCGGGACAACGTCGGCATCGCCCTCAACGCCATGGCGCGCTGGAGCTATGAGAACATCCTGCCTGTGTATTATGAATCGCTGTGCTATAAGGGTCTGCGCGACGAGGACTCCGTGGAAATGCTGAACATCATTCACCAGAGCCGCACCGCCGATCTCGGACGCATGTACGGCTGGACGAGCAATCTTTTGGGTGATCTGGGCGACAGGATCGCAAAGAATAAGAGCGATTACGCGTCTCTGCTCGCGAAAAATGAGGAAAAGATCCAGAAAAACATTGAAAAGAGCATTGCCGCCATGCGCGAAAACTGGGAATGACAAGGAGACACGCATTGTAAGACAAGCGTTGTCAGACAGACGTTGTCGAACAGCCTTTGTCGGATACAAAATGACGCACGGCGGCTGCTTGTGAGACAGCACTGAAATGAAAAAATCCCCGAGGGGCGCAGACGATGGATCGGAACAGACAGATCGTTCGCTTTTCGGGGATTTTTTGTAAAGGTCAGGGCAGTGTCGGGACCACGGCGCCCGTGTCACAAAGCAGCTTCCGTACGGCAGAGGCGTCCATGCTGCCGCAGTCGATTGCGACCTTTGCTGCTGCACCTGCCGCCTCACCAATCGCCATGCACGTTGCCTTGACACGGATCGCGGAGTTTGCCGCACGGTCGGTGCCAATGCATCTGCCTGCGACAAGAACGTTATCACTGCCCATCGGGCGCAGAGACGAAAGACGGATCGACGGCGTTTCGGGGCGCGTCAGATACTCAATGTGCGTCTGATGCTCGTCGGTATGGATATCGATGAACCAGAAGGTATAGCAGACTGCGTCCGGATACGTGCGGCATTCCATGTAATCGTCGTAGCACATCATGCTCTGACAGACCACCCGACGGCTTTCACGCGGTGCGATTGCCGGAGTGCTCAGGATCCACGCGGGGCGATTGGCGTCCAATACCGTTTTCCGCGCGATGATCTCGTCTTTGGACAAACGATCGCTTTCGCTGGCATGGTAGGGAACCTCATATTCCGTTCCATTTACGTAGATGCTGCCCGGCTGCACCACGCCATGATCGCCGGTGAGAGAGTCAAAACCGGAATAAGCACAGATATCCGCGTCGCCGGTGCAGTCGATGACGATCTTTGCACGCAGGAGCGCCAATCCATCCTTTGTCGAAACCACAACGCCGTCCACGCGCCGTCCGGTCGGTGTATCTGTACAGACTGTATCGACAATGGGATGGGCGAAATAGAGCGCGGCACCGGCCTCCAGGAGCATTTCCGCCATTGTGTAGGACGCGCCAACGGGATTCACCCAGACACCGTATTGACTGTGGTTGCCGGTGTAGGGTGCGTCCTGATCCGCTACCTGCGCGTCTCCCTTTTGTGCGAGCCGCTGCACGTATTCCCAGCCGATGCCGCGGATGATCATGCGGTCGCCCGGTTCGCGGTATGGATTGTTGAACTGGTGGATACAGGCGTTGCCAAGCATCGTCAGCACACCGCCGGGCATATGGAACGCTTCTACCGCTGCGGTCCTGAGTCCGTGACGCGCACAGGCGACGGCGGCGGTAAAGCCTGCGCTTCCAATGCCGCATACCACAACATCATATTCTCTTTCATAGACGAATTGCAGATTCATAGCTTACTCCTTACGTGCGCGATAGCCATCGAGAAGCTCTGCCAGCTTCTGCTCAAATACAGGCTTCTTTGCCGCGAAATTCGATACCAGTGAGCCGTCAAGACTCTGGTTGAACAGGTGATTGATGCCGTCCAGCGATACGGAATTCAGGTATGCAAAATCAAACCAGATGCTGTCGTAGATGAGAGCGAGCATTTCCGCGGAATCGTTGTCGCGCACATATTTGCTGCCAAGAGCCTTTTCGTAGTAGACAGGGGTCACGCTGTCATAGCCAATGCGTGCCAGTGCTTCTATAAGTGCGCCGGATGCGGCCGGATCGGTCACGGAGGTCGGGATACCCAGTACGGTCAGGTTTTCGAGCACACACGTGTAATAACGATCCTGTGCGTCGTCGAGCATCGGCATGGGCAGGATCCCGAAATCCGCTTCCATCTCCCGCATGACGGAGGCGGAGGAGAGCACCTGATACATATAGTACACGGTATTGTTCTGGAACGCTTTCTGCATGTCCGTGGTCAGAGACAGCGTATCGGTGCCGGGAGCGTAGAGGCAAAGCTGCTTCTTGGAAATACAGTCGCGGATCAGGTCAAACGCCTGTGTCATACGTGCATCCATATAGGTGATTTGCGGATAGCCGTCCGCACCACGCTCCGAAAAGTGCAGTCCGAACGCAACCTGCTGCGCAATATTCATGTTGGAGTAGGTGAGAATGCCGATTTTGTCGTTGGAATCGAGGGTGATGGCATTGTCGCCGTTTACATCCTCATTGAAGTCCTCCGTCATGGCAAGAAGTCTGGCGAAGGTCCAGGTACCGTCATGCACAAGAGAATATGGACTTTCCGCACCGCGATCGGCAGCGATCTGCTTGTTGAAGAAGAGCACACACATATTGTCGAGCAGATTGATGGACGCCGTGCCGGTAGCCAGATAGAGGGAAGCATCGATCTCCATGTTTTCCACATAGCCCTGTGACCACCACGGTTCGGACAGCGAGACATAGGGGGCTTCACAGAGATCGTAGAAATAACCGTTCGGGATGGTCGGGAGCATATAGTTCGCGGCGGAAGCAACCGCATCGATCATGCCGCTCTGCGAGAGAACATCGCCGGAGAGAATGGCAAGAAAGGTGCCGCTTTCACTCCAGGAGCCGGGCGCATCGTCGATGAGCAAATGTACGTTCAGGCGATCCTCGATCTCCAGATTCCGGTTATACACGGCATCCGAAACAATGTCCCCCGTTTCCTCGGCGGAAAATTCATACAAAAACTGCTGCCGAACCAGCATATGTACATCTCTGCCGCCAAAATCGGTCGCTTCCATTTCTGTAATGACGCGCAAAGGCGTGGTCTCTGTTTCCGACAGTGTGGCGTCGGTGGATTGCGTGGTGTCGTTCGCGGATGGTTCGGAAGGAGCCTCCTCTGTGGGCGCTTGACAGCCGGTGAGAAGGAGCGATGCCAAAAGCAAGACCAGAACTGCGTTTTTCATGGAATGGGTTTCCTTTCGTATAGAATTTGTCATGCTTGACAGTGTGCATGGAATGTGGTATACTCAAAGAAAAACGGAGAGTGCATTATGAAGGAATGGATGGGGGACGAACGACCGCATACGCTGTATCAGTCGAAGAACGAACGGTTCAAGCCGTATTTTCAATTCTGTGAGCAGCATATCCGCCCGGGCAAACAAAAGGGCGTGCCGCTGCTGTTCCCCAATCTGAAGATCGTGCGGATCGTATCCGGAGAATGCACCTGGAGATTGCCGCGGCTGCAATATGCACTCACAGGCGGCGACTATATCATTTTCAACAATCTGGAGCCGCGTGCGTTGACGGAGGTAACGGGAGATGAAGTGTTGGTCCTGGAGCAGGCGATCGTCCAGCCGATGAGCTTTCCGTCGGAGCTGTTTTCGGCGGACGCGTTTTACCTGTGCCGTGAGGAATTGGCACTGCATTCGCCGGTCATTCATCCCACTATGGCGCATTACGCAATGCTGGATGAAAGCTATCGTGCGTTGTCTGCGGAAATCCGCGCAGAAAATCGGACGGAGCCAATGGTATATGCACGGTATCTGACCGTTGCCGCTGCGGTTGCGCGCTGCTTTGGCGCAGATACGCAGGAGAAGAGCATGGGGACACTGCGTATTTCGGAGATCACGCAATATATCCATCTCTGTATCGCGGAGCCGGAATTGTCCTCTGCGTCCATTGCACACCATTTTGGAATGTCGCAGGCGCGCCTTTTGTCCACTTTTTCAGAATGCACCGGCATGAGCATTTCAAAGTATATTCGGCAGATGCGCGTGCAGAATGTGATCCTGCTTTTGCGACAGAAACGGATCAACGTCTTTGAAGCGGCACTGGAATCCGGATTTCATACCAGCTCCGGCTTTTATAAAGCATTTCGTGAAGTGACCGGCATGACACCGCAGGAAGCGATCCGTGATACGATATCTATAGTATAGCATGAGACCGCCCCGCCTTTCCTCCACTTTTTATACCGTTTTTCTCCACTTTCGCATAAAAAAGCCGATACAGCCATCGTATCGGTCGGAAGAGCTGTATCGGCTTGTGAAAATCACGCAGAAGTTTTTTGAAAAAAGCCTTGCAAAACGCATACAGATATGGTATAATAATACGGTACACGGAGCGGTATCGAAGTGGTCATAACGGGGCTGACTCGAAATCCTCCGCGGCTCAGGCTTTTTCGTCCACCCGTTTCCCTTTGTTTTCAAGGTTTTCGCGGGTTCTAA
>USGH01000196.1 GCA_900554225.1 uncultured Eubacteriales bacterium
CCGGCGCTGGCAAACGAACCATCCGAATCGTATAAGGTACGCAGCAGGTATGCGCTTTCCGTGAGAGGATGGGCGGGATACGCCTCGCTCTCTCCCCATACGCAGCCTGCGGCAAAGGACGCGTCACGCAGCCAGTTCGGCAGGTGATCCCATGTGGTCAGGATGATCCCGTAGGCGCCGAGCTTTTTCACATCGGCGGACAGGGAGCGGATATTTTCGTGGCCGTCCCAAGGGCATACGATGGTGTCAAAGCCGCGCTTCATAAAGTACTCCGTCGTCGGATTGAAGCCTTTTTCGTAGTAATACTGCCAGTCCGCCATGATGATGCGTCGATCAAGCAGCTCCAGTGCGCCGGCGGTATTCTTGTTTTCGCCGTTTGCCACGATGATCCCCTCTCCGAAGTCACCGCGGCGCAGGAACTGGTCGTGCCATACGATCGGCCGCCGTCCCGTTTTGCATACATCCTCGGTAAGGCGGTTCAGATATTCGGCGAGCAGCTCATGGGAAACGCGCTTCCGGCACCGGTCACAGGTCGCAAAAGAGTCCGCCTCATCGAAGCCAAGATGAAAATATTTCCCTTCTCCGCAGAATTCCGCCAGCTCCGCGCGCACCTCGGAAAGCAGCGCGTAGGTATCGGGATTCGACAAACACCATGTCCAGCCGTCCGGTTCAAAGAGGCGCGCGAACCGTGGATTGCGATTCAGAACGACGTGCCGTCCGTAGCAGGCGCGGGACTGGGCGGCGTGACCGAAGTGATTCGCCATGGGAATGACTTCCATGCCGTAGCTGCGCGCCAGCTCCACAAGCGGCTTCAGCTCTTTTTTCGTGAAGCAGTGATCCTGCCATGCAAGCTCCGGCATACATTCGTAGGGGAAGGTTCCCCAGAACTCGAGGATCACGTGGGTCATCTTGAGAAAGCCCGCCAAATGGATCGCTTTTTCGAGATTATAAAGGCTTGAATCGGGGAAGATGCAGAAATGTACCGCACGGAAACCGATCGCGGGCGCGTCATGGATCTCGGCTGCGGAAATATAGAGCGATTCCTGTCCTTTCTCCAATACATCCGGGCAGATGAGCTGGACAAGGGTCTTGATCCCGTCCATGAGCCCCGCTTCATCCGCGCCGACCACAGCAATGCCCGTTTCCTGTACCTGCAGCGCGTATCGATCGCCCTCACGGCACTCGCACGACGGCACAGTACCGATCGTAAGCCGAAATCCGTCCGCGTCAGGCTCCGGCAATAGTGTAAGCTTCGACGCCGTGCAGGAAAACCGATTCCACAGCACCGCCGCACGCTCCGCTTTTTCTCTCGTCAGTCCGCCCACTCTGGCTGTCACGGAATCGCCAAAGACAAAGCGTCTGCTTTCGTCCTCCCTGCACTGCTTCGGTGCGGGATACAGATTTCTTAAGTACATGGTAACGCTCCTTTTTTCACGTAGGAAAGTCAGTCTGAGATTTTGGTGAGCTGCTCGAGATCCTTTGTCCAGGTCTTTTCCACACTCTTCATACGCGAGGCAATATTGATGTCGTTTTCGGTGAGAATGGTGTTGGGAAAGCCGTTGTTGAAGCAGGTGGAATAGGCAAACGAGAAGTCCATGATCATACCCTCTCGGATCAGGGCAAGCATTTCCGGCACGTCATTGTCGCGGGTATATTTGTTTTCTAGTGCAACGGTATAGTAAACCGGGATCAGATCGAGCATACTGTAGTAATTGAGCACCTCAAGAACGCGGCAGCTCAGATTCGGGTCGGCCGCCGTCTTCGGCATGAACACGATATTGGACGAGGTGCCGATCTGCGTCCGGTACTGCGTCTGTGCCTCGTCAAACTTCGGATACGGAACGATGCCGAAATCAGCGTCCATATTCCGCATCAGCTCGCCCTCGAGCACGTAGATAAAGGATACGTGGAACAGAGAGCGATTGTCCGCAAAAATACCGCAGAACTGATAAAAGTCCACGGGTCCAAATTCGCCGTACATATACGGTTTTTTCATGAAGCCCGTTATCCACTCGTGGGTTTGCGCGATCCGATCGGTCAGCTCCGAGACGATACGATTGCCGTTTTCGTCCGTAGTGATGATCTCCACATCAAAGGCGGTCTGGAACGCGCGGATCGGGACGCCCTGTCCGTACACACCGATGCGGTCCGTCGTTGGCGTGATCTTTGTGTCGCCGTCCAGATCCGTCATAACGGCCTCTGCCATGGTAAGCATTTTTTCCTTTGTCCACGTTCCCTCGCGCACAAGAGCATACGGATCCTCCAGCTTGAAATCCGTCAGGACCTTCTTATTGAAGTATACGACGGAGCAGTCCTTATACACGGACAGATTCGCGTCGCCGAATGCGCAGAACAGCTGACCGTTGACGTTCAGGTTCTCATACTGGTCGTTCATCCACCACGGATTGTCCAGATGCAAATCCTCCAACGCCATCAGGTTGAGAAGCGATCCCTGCATATAGATAGGAAGCGTGCATACGACAAAGCCGGTCGCAACATCATATGTGCTGTCGCCCGAGAGGACCGCGTTCTTTATGAAATTGTTGTAGGAATCACGCGTTTCCCAGTTGCCGAATTCATACTGATACGAAAACCGGATGCCGAAATGCTCCTCGGTCTTCTGGCTTCTCTGGAACACCGCGTCGTTGACCACCTCGCCCGTGGATTCGGTCACAAATTCATAGGCTTTTTCTGTCGGGACAAGTATATGGAAATCCTGTCCGCCGTGGTCTTCCGTGGGAATATTCAGCTGAAGTCCTGTCTCCTCTGTATCCTGCGTGGTATCTGCGATCTGCGCGGACGGATCTGTGTCTGTCTTCTGGATCGACGCTTCCTTTCCGCCGCACGCTGAGCATGAAACGGCTGCCATCCAAAGCGCCAGCAGCATGGTGAAATATTTTCTCATGTTCTCGTCTCCTCCTTTTTCAGGGATGCGCGCGCCGGATACAGCGTTTTTTCTGTCAAAAAGGCTCGGTCGGATCCCTTTTCCGCGAAAAAACAGCCGTACTTCCGCGTTTCCCAAGTTTTTTCATCACGTCTTCTTCCGTATCCATTTTACCAAAAAAGCGGGGTGCGTGCAAGTGGTTTTTATAGTTTTTGTGAGGAACATTGGTGTGAATGTTCTGGTTTATGCGTGAGTCCGCTGCTGACTACCTTGTGAGCTTTGTAATCACGCCGTTCAGGAAGGCGGCAAGCGTTTTCGGCGGTTCGCGATCCTCACTGTTGAGCCATTCGCGGATGAGGGCGTAGCCTCCCTGATAAAAGAACAGGCAGAGATGCTCGCGTTCGCGTGTGGAAAAGGACTCCGGGATCGTTTTTTCGATCTGCTTCCGTATAGCTGAGCAGATCATACTGACTGCCGTAGTACTTGTGAAATGTGGTGCAGCTGATGAGCACCTTACAGACGCAGGTTTATGCGCTGTTACCTTGGAATGTGCTTATCAGGGCGAGCCGGATCTGGCCTATACGCAAGCGGATTATCGCAGGATCGGTGCGCTATTATACAGAGCCATCGTCTTCCATCCAGAGGACAGCGCAGGCTGCACCAGCGATGGAGAAAAAGAGAGCGGTATTGCACCGCCCACAAAGAATTAGGGAAACGCTGATGTAATCCCGTGCAAATAAGACATACCTCCAAGGCTTTCCTGCCACAGAAAGCTGATGGATTCAGCGGCGCCTCTTAAGAGCAAAGAAACGGCTTCAGGACGAACTTGAAACTGTTTCTTTGCTCTTTTCAAACCCGAAGAATGAAACTCGTGCCTATCACACCTTCAAGACAAAATGGTTCTTGTGGAAATCCAGCAGGCCCTCGTCTCTCATTTTGCCAAGCTCCAACGACAGTCCGCTGCGCTCGACGGCGAGGTAATCCGCAAGCTGCTGCCTGGAAAAGGGGATGTCAAATTCGTATGTTCCGAGCCGCTGTGCTTCGGCGGAGAAATAGGACATGAGCTTTGCGCGAGTGGTACGCTGTCCCATGTGCGTGAGCTTTTCGCTGAAGCGCAGATTTTTCTCGGCAAGATCGGTGAGAAGGTTTCGTATGATCCGGCTGTGATGGCTGCATGCGGACGGACAAACGTGCAGGATGCGCTTTACGTTCAGAAACAGCACCGTGGTGGGAGTATCCGCGATCACGCTCACATTCAGTATGGAACCGGGCGCGCAGGCAAAGGCGGCGGCAAAGGTCTGCGCCGGTCCCGCTTTGGAGAGGATGTTGCGGTTTCCCCAAATGTCCTCCTGGATGACCAGAACACTTCCCGACAGCACAATGCCGATCGATTCCACTGTATCCCCGGTACGCAGCACAAAGGCTTCCTTTGGAAAAGCCTCCATTCTCGTATCCAGACAGGACAGCATAGCGGCAAGCTCCTCTTCGGAAACGCCTGAAAAAAGCGAGGAGGAGCGAAGAATGGGAAAAAATTCTTTCATATAACATCTCTTTCGTTGAAATTTCAACCGACTTATTGATTTTATTATACTATAATAGAGGCAGAAACGCAAGGAGGCACGGATATGAAAAGAAGAATTATTTCGATCGATCAGGACAAATGCAACGGCTGCGGTGCCTGCGCCGCCGCCTGTCACGAGGGTGCCATCGCCATGGTGGACGGAAAAGCGAAGCTGATGCGGGATGATTACTGCGACGGTTTGGGCGACTGTCTGCCAGCCTGTCCCACCGGCGCGATCTCCTTTGTGGAACGCGAGGCTGCCGCTTATGACGAAAAGGCGGTACTCGCCAACAAGCAGAAGAAAATGCAGAAAGAGGGTATACGCCTGCACGGCGGCTGTCCCGGAACACGTATGCAAACGATCCGTCGCACAGAACCGTCCGCTGCTGAGAGCGGACCTATTATGGCGCAGAGCCGCCTTTCCCAGTGGCCGGTACAGATCAAGCTCGTTCCCGTGAACGCGCCTTACTTTGACGGCGCAAAGCTGCTCATCGCCGCGGACTGCACGGCATATGCCTACGCCGCCTTCCATGAGCGCTTCATGAAGGGACACATTACGCTCGTCGGCTGCCCCAAATTGGACAGCGTGGACTATTCCGAAAAGCTCACCGAAATCATCCGCAAGAACGATATTCAGAGCGTGACCATTGTGCGTATGGAGGTTCCCT
>USGH01000197.1 GCA_900554225.1 uncultured Eubacteriales bacterium
GCTCTACAATATGCTCTACGCATCGAACAACACGTTTGAGATCGGCTGGGACAAGGAATGCGACATCAAGTGGGATGAAAACCGCGTGTTCATCCAGGCGATCTGGTTCAACGATCTGGAAAAATTCCGCCAGAACGAGAGCGGCTACGGACTTCTGCCGTATCCGAAATTTGACGAACAGCAGGAGAAGTACTACACCTATGACGACTGCCGCTGCGGTGCGTTCGGTGTGCCGATCGTGAGTGCCGCCGAAAACCGCGAGAACACCGGTCTGATCCTTGAAGCATTGTCTGCCGATTCCTATAAGTACCTGATCCCGGCATACCTTGAGAACATGGTGACGTTCAAGCTGTCCCGTGACGAGGATTCGCTGGAAATGCTCGACTACATCATGGCAGGGCGCGTCTACGACATCGGCTACAGCTATCCGGACCCGAACAACTACACATGGGTCATCTACTACAAGCTGAAGGGTTCGGATGGGAAGCTGGCCTCCACACTTGCCGGCTATTCGGAATCCACGAAGAAGTACTACAACGACAAGATCCTGACCGCCTACAAAGAGCTTGGCGATATGGCGTGGTAAAATCCGACAGAAAGGAGCTGTACCCGTGCGGTATGGCTCTTTTTCTATAGAAAAAACAAAAAATCAGAACGTGATAAAGCAAAAAATGCCAATTTGTTGGCTGCAAATGGCTTGTGCTTCGGCTCCGTTTGCGGTATACTATAGAAAACCACATGGATACGAAAGGAAAAGCATATGGAAAAGAAAGCACTGTCCGCGCTCTTTGCGAACCCCGGATGCGCCTATCGTGCAAAGCCGTTCTGGTCGTGGAACGGGGAATTGCGTGAGGATGAGGTGCGCCGCCAGATCGGTGTCATGCAGGAAATGGGACTGGGCGGCTACTTCATGCACTCCCGCGCCGGACTGATCACGGAATATCTCGGCAAGGAATGGTTCGGGCTCATCAATGCGGGGGCGGATGAGGGAGAAGCGCGCGGCATGGAAGCATGGCTGTACGATGAGGACCGTTGGCCATCCGGCAGTGCGGGCGGGAAGGTCACCATCGATCCGCAGTACCGCATGAAGTCCCTCTGTATTGCGGAGACGGCACCGGAGGTCTTTGTCTATGCAGAGGATGTGATCCTTGCCTTTGCCGCAAAAATCGACGGGATCGACCTCTACGACTACATACCGCTTGCAAAGGAGGACGACATTGCTGCCGTGATTGCCGATACAGCGGCACGGGACGCAGACTTGCCCGGTGTATGGCGTGCGCTGGCGTTCCGGATCATCCCCGATGCTCCCAATTCCAACTACAACGGCACGACGTATATCGACACGATGAGCGAAAGGGCGACCCGCCGCTTTATCGAGCTGACCCACGAACAGTACGCAGCCCACTGCGGGGATCGTCTCGGGCGGAGCATCAAGGGAATCTTCACAGACGAGCCGCACCGTGGACATGGACTGGACGATCGGCGCGAGGAAAACGGTACGATCACCTGCTCTATGGCATGGACGGACGATCTGTTTGCGGAATTTACGAAGCGATACGGGTATGACGCGCGCGCGGTGCTGCCGGAGCTGTTCTACCGCAAAAACGGCGAACGCTTTGCCCCGATCAAACACGATTATTTTGACCTGTGCGACAATCTGTTCTTAGAGCGGTTCGCCATGCCGATCAACGATTGGTGCAATGCGCATGGGATCGCGTTCACGGGTCACGTGCTGCATGAGGATTCCCTCACGAATCAGTCCGTGCCGCAGGGTTCCCTCATGCGCTTCTATTAATAAATGGGTGTGCCGGGTGTGGATGTGCTGACGGAAGGCAATCGGTGCTACTGGGTCGTCAAGCAGCTGGCGTCGGCGGCAAGACAGCTTGGGAAAAAGTGGATGCTGTCCGAGCTGTACGGCTGTACGGGCTGGCAGATGTCCATGAAGGGACACAAGACGGTCGGCGATTGGCAGGCACTGTTCGGGATCAACCTGCGCTGTCCCCATCTGTCGTGGTACACCATGGAGGGCGAATCCAAACGCGACTATCCGGCAAGCATCCTCCATCAGTCCACGTGGTACCCGTATTACGGCGCGGTGGAATCGTATTTTGCCCGGTTCGGCGCACTGATGGCAGAGGGAGAGCCGGTGTGCGACGTGTTGGTCCTCAATCCGGTGGAGTCCGCGTGGTCGCAGGCCTATCTCGGCTGGGCGGCATGGATTAGTCCGGTTTCTCCCGAGGTGCGGGAGCTGGAGCGGCGGTATGTGGAAACGTTCCTTATGCTTACCGATCGCCACATCGATTTTGACTACGGCGAGGAGCAGATGATGGCGCGCCATGGTTCCATCGACAGAGACGCGGATGACCGTCCGGTGCTGCGTATCGGGAAGATGGCGTACCATGTCGTTGTGGTATCCGGTATGGAAACGATCCGCCCGACGACCCTTGCCCTGCTTGACGATTTCCTCACCGCCGGCGGACAGGTCATATTTGCCGGAGAGCTTCCAGCATACGTCAACGCTGTCCCTTCCGACGCGCCTGCCAGCCTTGCCGCCGCCGCTGTCTGTGTGCCGTTTGACGGAGACTGCCTTGCCGCTGCTGTCCGGATGTTCTCGCGCTGCTCCTTGTCCGTGGTGGATGAGACGGGGGCGGAGGCAAAATCGGTCTTTCTCCAGATGCGTGACTATGGGGACAGTGCCGGATTGGTCTTGCTGAACACCGACCGCGAGCATCCGACCGGTACCATCACTGTCCGGATCCCCTGCGGCACACCGATGCACGTGGAATTGTGGGATATGGAAAATGGCAACCGCTTCCGCGCGGATGCACTTGCCGCCTATGCCGATGGCATTCTCTCGATCCGCACCTCCCTTGATGCCGCCGGGACGCGCGCCTTTGTACTGACGGCGGAAGCAGACGATACACTGCCGCAGCTGCCCAGACCGGAGCGGGAATACGGCGCGATCACCATCACCGGCGCATTTCCGTATCGGCTCAGCGAACCGAATGTCTGTGTGCTGGATTTTGCCCGCTTCCGCATAGAGGACGGCGCATGGTCTGCGGAAATGGAGATTCTCAAAGCGGATCAGGCACTCCGGGATGCCATCGGTATCGAACGGCGCGGCGGGGAAATGCTCCAACCGTGGTACGCGAAGCTCCATGACAGGAAAATCTACGGCAAGCTGGAGGTCGAATTTGCCTTCTGCATCGACGAGATGCCAAAGGCGGATCTGTATCTCGCGGGAGAACGACCGGAGAAGCTCCACTACAGCGTCAACGGTCACGCGCTTGCCGTACCGGAGGTACACGATTTCTGGATCGATGACTGCTTCAAACGGATGCGGCTGCCGTGTGCGTACCTGAAGCCCGGCCGCAATGTCGTATCCTATACGGTCGATTTCATGCGCACAACGAATCTGGAGGCACTGTACCTCATCGGCGATTTCGGTGTGCGTATCGAGGGGCATTCCCGCATTCTGACGACCCTGCCGGACACGATCGGCAACGGGAACCTGGACACATATGGTCTGCCGTTCTATACAGGGGAGGTGACGTATCTGCTAACGCCGGAGAAATATGCGGATCTGGATGTGAGCGGTGCCGAGCGGGTACTGCTGTCTCCCACGGCGTTTACAGGTGCGCTTGTCAAGGTAGCCGCGGCAGGGGAGGAAACGCAGCTGCTTCTCTGGGATCCCTACACGGCGGATGTCACAGAGGCAGTGCGCGCCGGGAAAACGATTGAGATCACTGTGGTAGGCACACGACGCAATGTGTTTGGCCCGCTCCATCTTGTACCCGCCATCCACGGTGCCTACGGACCGGGTCACTTTGTCACGGAAGGCGGCGCGTGGTCGGACGATTACGTGTTCGTGGATTCTGCATTGACCGGAATCACCCTGCACGTGATGCGATAACGGAACAAGAAAAGCAGTACGGCTTTCCGAGTCGATCGGATCGCTGTACTGCTTTTTTCTGAGGATGCCCCGCATCATTTGCGTTTTTGCGCTGAAAAGCTCGAATATAAGGCGTACTGGCGCAGAAACAACCTGCAATCAGAGCCTTCCCGCTCCATACGCTTACTGTTCTGCGTCCTCTTTTTCCGTTTCCACCACGGCAATTCCGAGATCGCGGAGGGCTGCGGGATCGGCAGGCGCGGGGCATTTCGACATCAGCTCGGATGCGTTCTGCACCTTCGGGAATGCCACCACGTCGCGCAGACTGTCACAGCCGCACATCAGCATCGCGAGTCTGTCGAGTCCGAGCGCGGCACCACCATGCGGCGGCGCACCGTACTTGTACGCTTCCACAAGGAATCCGAATTTGCGGTCGATCTCCTCCTCGGTCAGTCCGAGACGGCGGAACATATGCTGCTGCAATTCATAGTCCGTAATGCGGATGGAGCCGGAGGAAATTTCAATGCCGTTGAGAACAAGATCGTAGCACTTCGCGCGTACCTTGCCGGGATCGGTGTCAATGTATGTGAGGCATTCGTCCAGCGGCATGGTGAACGGATGGTGCATCGCAAGCCAGGTGCCGCTTTCTTCATCCCATTCAAAGAACGGGAATTCCGTGATCCACAGGAAATTGTACGTGTTCGGGATGATGTCCAGGCGCCGTGCCACCATCTGCCGGAGCGCACCCAGCGTCGGAAGAACCACGGAATCACGATCCGCTACAAAGAGCGCAACATCGCCCTTCTCGCAGCCGATCGCCGCCATCAATTTGTCCAGTTCCCCCTCGCCAAGGAATTTTGCAAAGGAGCAGTTCGGCGTGTCCTCATGGAAGCGGATGAACGCCAGACCCTTTGCGCCGATTCCCTTGGCATGCGCGGTCAGTTTGTCGATCTCCTTGCGGGAGTATGTCGCCGCCGCATTCTTTGCCACGATGGCACGGACGCTGCCGCCGTTTGCAATGGCATCTGCAAATACCGGGAATGCGCTGTCCTTCACGAGATCGGAAATGTTCTGGATCTCCATCCCGTAGCGGGTGTCCGGTTTGTCGGAGCCGTACCGTTCCATCGCGTCGTGATAGGTCAGGCGCGGCAGAGGCAGCGGAATGTGCTCATTCAGAATTTC
>USGH01000198.1 GCA_900554225.1 uncultured Eubacteriales bacterium
TCAACCAGTCCTTTCCCCTTCATACACACGCTTTGATAATATTCCCGGTTGCCAGCTTCGTCATAGGTATATATTTCATACAATGTGCCTGCCTTTCGGGTATCATCGTATTGGAACAGTGAGGTGAGGTCTCGATCCGGCTATTGTCCCCAAGAGAAGCCGCCGCAAAGATCTTCTGTCAGTTCCTGATTCCCGCCGCGGAGACAAAGGAAGCGGTAATCGTCGCCGCCATGACCGATCGGATGCTGCGGGAAACGCCGGTCTGGCTCTTCCGGAATCGTGGACTTCTCGAGGGAACCCGCATCTGCCGCGATACGTTGGCACAATACGAAAAGGAGCGTGCGAAATGACCTATCAAATCACAAAAGGCGTCGTGAAAGTAACCGTGTGCGACGAACATCTGCTGGTCGCCACAGGGGACGCACGCCAAACCCTGCCATATGTCAAGCATTTGAACGCAGCCGGTGCATATATCTGGAGCAAGCTGGAAAATGCTGTCCCGGCGGAGCAGATTGCAGAAAGCATCGCTGCGGACTACGGCATATCCGAAAAGGACGCGCGCGCATCTCTGCAGACCTTTTTCAAAACCTTATGCGATGCCGGATATATCCGTCCGGAATCCTGAGCATAAACCAAAAAAAGAGATGTCGGTAATGATCCCCCAGTCCTGAATAGACGCGGAAATGGCAGCGCGTGTGATGCAGTCATTGGCGGTCGAGGGGCACAACAGCATCATGCCGCAGTATTATGAGGTGGTGCTCACGACCAAGTACATCCACGAACGGATCCACGAGATTCCGGCAGATGTGATCAATCCGTGGCTCTTGCACGATACACATATAGAAACGCACGATTCTCGATCGCCAACGTTCGTGGGCTGGATACGCCGTTCACGGTGCAGATCCTTGCGTATTTTGACCGGAAGATGAACGCCGTGCTGATCGATGCGGAGATCGTCGGGGAGCGCACCATCATCTCCAGTCGTGTCGGCGCGCGGATCCATACGGTGGTGGCAACCACAAGCGGTGGCGTGAAAATCACCCGGATGGAGGGGTATATCGTTTGAAAGCCTTGCAATTCCACCTCCGTTGTGGTATACTTGTGACAGCGCATCCGGTATGTACCCGATGTAAAACGGGAGACGCGCATCCATGGAATGCCATCACGGAGGTGTTTGTATGGGCTTTGGTATTTTGATCTTCGGACAAAACGGCGCCGGGAAATCGACGCTGGCACACGCATTGGCAAGAGAAACCGGTTGGTTTGAGATGGATGTCGAGGACTACTATTTCCCGTCCCAAAGGGCGTCCCGTGCCGCCGCGCTCGATGGACGGATCCAGGAACTGCCACAGAGCGCCGATGTGCCGTTTTCCGCGCCGCAGTCTAAGGAAGCGGTGACAGAAGCGATCCGGGCGGACGTTCTGACCCACCCACACTTCATTCTCTCCGGCGTCACGGTCCATCATTTCCCGGCGGACATTCTCGCGTCGATTGTCCTTGCCGTCCGATTGGAGGTGCCGTTGGACTGTCGCCTTACCCGTATCCACGACCGGGAGAAATACCGTTTCGGTGATCGGGTAGCGGAAGAAGGTGATATGTACACGCAGCAGAATGCGCTTTGTGCCATAGTGAAGCACCGTGCGGATACCGTCATCGACGAAATGGAAGCGGAACTGCACTGTCCTGTTCTCCTTCTCTCCGGGGAGACCCCGGTGACGGAAAACGTGGCAGTGCTCTGCGATTGGCTTACAAAAAACGGAATCCGCCCACGGTTTTGTTCGGAGTGAGGCGCCCTATGCGTATGGATACAGAAGCCCTTGCGTATGAGATCCTGTCTGTGGTGGAAGAGATCCCGGAAGGCAATGTAGCGACCTACGGACAGATCGCCCGTTTGATCGGCAGAGAGAAAAACGCCCGTCTGGTCGGCACGATCCTGAGCCGCGCGGAGAATTATGGGACATATCCCTGTCACCGCGTCGTCAATCATATGGGAAGATGCGCAGCCAGCTTTCGGAGACAGCGCATTCTGCTTGAAGCGGAGGGCGTGACTTTTCGGGATAACGGCACGGTTGACATGAAAAAACATCGGTGGCAGGAGGGGAGCGACGCCCCGAACGGTCGATAATGGAGGAGAACAGCCATATTCCACACAGCAAAAAATACCCGCGCATCGGATTGGGTCCGAAAAAGCGCGGGCATTCGTTTGGTATGGAATTAGAGCCGGATTGCTGTCTCCAACGCGAGGGTCATCATATCGGTGAAGGAGTTCTGTCGTTCCTCCGCCGTGGTTGCCTCTCCAGTGCGCATATGGTCGGAGATCGTGCAGATGGCGAGGGCGTTCTTCCCAGCACGTGCAGCGGTCATATACAGTGCGGCGGCTTCCATTTCCGTAGCCAGCACACCCATTTTGGACCACGCGACGGTAGGACGACCGGATTCCATGCCATCCTCCCGCTCATCATAGAACGTATCGGAGGTCAGCAGGTTTCCGACATGGTACGACAATCCCAGCGATTCCGCCAGGTCTGCCGCGGTACGCAGGAGCTTATACGAAGCGGTTGGCGCATAGGTTCCCGGCAGTCCGTATTGACGTGCGAAATCCGACGTAGTGGAGCAGCTCATCCCCAGTACAATGTCGCGCACATGGACAGAGGGCTGCAGTGCGCCGGCGGAACCGATACGCAGAATGTTCTCTACGCCGAAAATATGGTATAGCTCATAGGCGTAAATGCCCATCGACGGCATTCCCATCCCGCTTGCCATCACCGATACGCGCGTATTCTTGTAGTATCCCGTGTACCCCTGCACACCGCGGACATTGTTGATAAGCACTGCGTCGGAGAGAAAATGCGCTGCGATGAACTGTGAACGGAGCGGATCTCCCGGCATGAGGACCGTTTTCGCGAAATCCGCCGGGGATGCGGCAATATGTGGTGTCGGATAAGCTGCCATAAGTACCTCCAAAACAACAGTGTGAGATTTTCGGTTATTTCCAGTCCACAGGGGAGAGGGCGAAATCGGGATCGGCGGTGAAATTGCGCCATTCGTTCCAGCGGATGCCGAGCGATTCCACCGTGCGGAAGAATACCTCGCCCTCCACGGGATCCGGGCATAGCATCAGCTTCACATACGTCCACTGAAGCCGGGATTTTGTGATCCGTTCGAGATACCGATCGTTTTCCGCAGCCGTTTCCGCCGCGTTCCACCAACCCTCGATGGCTGCAAAATGCTCGCGGTAGACCTCCTCCGGGATGATCGCAAACGGTGGAGCCCAGATGTTGAAATGGCGTCCCCGGGTCGCGTCACAGACAAAATCGAGAAATTTCTTCACATACACGCCGCCCGCGCCATAGTATCCGGTGCAGAAATCGTCAATGGCAGCCTGGTATTCCTCCTCGGTCATGTAGGGATTCCACATACACTGTGCCAACAGATACGCCCGCAGCTCACCAAATTCACCGGAATTCGACTGATAGTTGCCTTCCGGATACATGCCGACCACGTGATGCTGCGCGAAAAACTCCATATTGGAACGGAGCACGCGGAAATTCGGGAACGGTGGGATGTAGTACGAGAAATCGGTCACGTAGTCCCAGATGTACAGTCGGTTGCAGATCTTACTCCATTCCGTGATGTCGTGAATGAACGCGCCGTTGACCGCGCAGGACGGGTCGCCGAGATCGTGGGAGAAGCAGCATTCGATGGAGCAGAGCCGAACGATCACATTGTCGCGCGGACGGGTGATCGCCGGAGCCTTTCGTGTGTACTGGTAGGCAAGGGTCTCGATTGCCACGTGCGGGTAGTCTTCTCGAATGTCGTCCGCTACAGCATTGACAAAACGCAGGAGTGTGCCTGCGGGACTGCCTTCCTCTGCATCGGCCGCGAGACATTTCGGACACGTGCACGGATGCATATTGTCGTTCTGGGAAACGGAGAGAATCCTGCAGTCCGGGTGCGCGGCGAGGATCTTGCGTACATTTTTCTTGACGGTCGCGAGAATTGCGGGATCGCTGAGACACGGCTGTGTGGTCTGATCGCCATATTCGGACAGTCCCGCCAGCGTGTGGACAAAGCCGATCCACTTGTTGTCGCGGTAATTGACGTGGTTCGCACGCATCCATTCGGGATTCTGCGCACAGATCCAGTCGAGCTGTCGATATTCAAACGGCGGGACAAAGTGATCGGTGAATCCTTCAGGCAGATCCACGTCGCCCTCCTTCAGGATCGCAGCATCTACATGCAGATACCGCCAACCCACCCATTTTGTGAGAAACTGGTACAGCACGTCTGTGAGCTTCCCGTCGCTCCAGAGGTGGAGATTGCCGTTCCGTACCGCGATGGTGAGACCGCTCTGCGGCATATCGGGGGTCGGCGAGAATACAATCAGTCTCTCCGTTCGTTCTGCCTGGATACATACGGGCAGTGTGGTACCGATGGTTTGTCGGAGTTCCTTTTGGAGAAGCGTCCCGGCTTCCAACTCCGCGTGTGTGCTGGAACGGACAATGATCTGGAACTCTGCCAGAGAAATGCCGGCGATCTGGATATGTTTTGTCATAATGCGGACTCCTTTCGGATAAAAAATTGCGTTTCTACAGAGAGTATACCATGGACTGTACAGATTGTCAACAGCCACCAGATGATTTTTTGTGAATTTTCCTACTAAAAAAAGTCAAATATCCCTTGACAAACCAGAGAATCTGTGGTATACTATAAAAGCTGTCGGGAAACCTACAGATATGCCCCATTAGCTCAGCTGGTTAGTGCAGTCAGCTCATAACTGATCGGTCCTGGGTTCATATCCCCGATGGGGCACCAAACGGAGGTCCAGCCGCCCTTCGATACATAAATAGCGGCTTCGCGAATAAATCGTCGTCCTTTATGGAAACATGAAAGGAGAGTGGCTATGAACACTATCACTGTAAATGGAACAACCTTTACTGCTGAGATGATTCTCGATGCGGTAGAACGGACTACAGGGTTCCCTGAATCAGGAATGGACTCAATTTGGTATCCGCATCAACTTGTAACGAGTCAAGAATATGACTCTATCAAGAAAGAAATGCGA
>USGH01000199.1 GCA_900554225.1 uncultured Eubacteriales bacterium
AACGTATGTATTGATACTGGACAGGACCGTAATAAATAAGACCATTCCGGTGTGCTGTACCGTTGCCGCGGTAATCTCTCCGGTGCTGTAGGATGCTGCCGCCAACACAGGAAGCATTCGATTCATTACGGTGCACAGCGTCTCCATATACCCACCGGCAATCGTAAACATCTCCGCGGCAATCGAATAGATGGTCAGAGCCATCGCAAGATCCGCGCACATCTCCCAGAACGGATCCTCTCCGCTGAGCTGTTTTGCCATGGCTGTGATGAGTAGCATCCCACACATCGCCGTGCATTTTCCGGCAAAGGGTAAAAAACGCTCTCTGCAAAGCATGACAATTCGTTCCCAGAGATATGCAAACGAAAGCCTGGATTGCAAAGCCTCCGCACCGTCTGTCTCCGTGACCGAGATTCCGCCGATCGCATCCCGCACCTCCTTTGGCAGCTCCTCCATGAATCGATCAAACCCGGTGTCGCCGTAATCCTCTCCGTAGATTGCGTAATCCTCTGCGGCGACAGGAGACAGCATCAGAAAGGCGACAAGGAGCATTATAATAATCCCACGACAGATCAAAGAAAGGACAGCGCAAGCTCGAGAAGGGACTTCCACAGCGGCATACTGAGTGCCACAAGCTCGATTCTGCCGGAAAGCTCCATGTACCCGGCCAGTCCAGCCTCGCCTACGGTTTTGCATAGCTCGCTTGCCATATGGGTAATCCAGACAATTCCCAATGCTTTGCATAATACCACCACATATTCCCCGGTCGATTCCGTGCCAAACGTTTGTAGCAGCGGCAGAAATTCTCCGAGCCTGTCCCGTGCGAATCCGAACACCGCAATTCCAAACGCGGCAATCACATACGGCACCCACTCCTTCCGCAGCTCCCGCAGCAGCAGAATCACGGAAAGAAGACAGAATCCCGCACCGATCAGTCCCCAAAGTCCCATCAGATGCCAAAGACCGTGCGGATTTCTGTGAGCAGATCGCCGATTTTCCCGACCAGCAGGATCAGTACAAACACAATGCCGGCAAGCGACAGCAAAAGTGCCTGTTCATCTCTGCCGGATCGCTGTAAAATCTGATAAGAAACGGCAATGATCAGCCCGACTCCGGCAATTTTCAGCAGCATGGAGACATCCATAGCGTTCTCCTTTCTTTCAGAGGAAGAAGAGTACAACCGACAGCGCAACCATCAGTGGCAGTGTGCGGTACAGCTTCGTTTTCTCCTGCAATTCCCGGCGGGCGGTATTCTGGATCCGCTCCAGTGCATCGATGGTATATCGACACAGGCGCAGTTCCTCTGCCTCATAGTTTCCGCCCGCCTTGTCGATGTATTCCGATAGGATTTTACCCGCACCACCAGGCAGTGCTGTTTCGTCAAGCGCATCAGCGAGTCCACGTTCCATAAGAACCGCGGCAAACGGTGTGTCCGTATCCCGGCGAAAGGAAGAAACGATCTCCGGGAGCGGTGTACGAAAGGCACGGATGTGGTTTTCCGTATAGAGAAGAAAACGGATCCACTCCTCCAGATGCCGCACCTGTGTCCGCACGGTACGGATCTTATCATAGCTGAAGAACGCCGCGCTGCCAAGCAATAGAAGGCTCCCGGCAATCATATTGTACATAGTTGCTCCGCCTCCTCCTTGCTTTGATAGGTATATCGGTGTTCTCCGTCAGCAATCCGTGTCACAGCGCAGAAGATGGAAAAATAGCGTCGAAAGGTCGGATCGATCCCAGATGGGGAGGCAGCATGCATGGTGGCACAGACTGGGATCCCGCAGCGCACACAATTTTCCAAAGCCGCCAGATCTTCCGCTGTCATCAGCTCATCACAGAGGATCATCTGCGGCGAGAGGGTCCGTATCGCCGTCTCCATGCCCAGCGCGCGCGGATACCCGTACAGCACATCCGCCATGTCGTCCTCCGCTTTGCCATATAGCTCATAGCGCGTATCGATCACCGCAATCCGCAGCGCATTTTCACCGGACGCAAGCAGTGGAATCAGCTCCCGCAGCAGAGTTGTTTTTCCGTGTCCGGGCAGCGAATAGACCAACACATTGTCGTGAAAGCCGCCCTCCCGCATCTTCTCGTATAAAGGAGCGGCGATCCCGTAGACCCGGTGCGGCAGGCGGATACAGAGCGATGCGATCTCCCGTAGTCCGGTCAGCTTCCCGTCGCAGAGAACAGCGCGACCGCATACCCCGACACGGATACCGCCGTCCACGGAAATATAACCATCCCGGATTGTTTCTGCGTGGCTGTAGAGAGAATGCGCACAAAGCCCCTGTAGGATCGTGCGAAACATTTCCTCCGTGCAATATGCGTCAAGTGGATGGTTTTTACCGCATACAGTAACACAGACCCGTTTGTCCCGGCGAATGCGGATCTCTTCCACAGAATCCAGTGCTGTATACCGCCGCAGAGCTTGGGCAATCTGGTGTGGAAGCCTGTCTATTATCGAAAGAACTGCTTCTGCCATCCGATCTGCCACCTCTTCTTCCTGTCCGTTTGCGTGTACAGAAGGAATATATGCACCGCAACGCCACAGTATGCCGGAAAAAGAAAAACTGCCCGCACGATTTTCGTACAGACAGTTCCCTATGGCATGACCTTCCAATGCCACTGTAATGGCAAACGTCGGATGGGGATGGTTCGCGCACCTTACCGACTATATATTTATTTTCCTTCACCGCGCAGATGATAAAGCCATGTGCCAAAGTAAAATTTCGGCAGCTTCATCATACGTCGGAGCCGCCATGGTTCCCGACACAGACGATAGAACCATTCTAATCCCAACCGGATAAAGATCTTCGGCGCACGCTTTGCACATCCGGCATAGATATCGACAGATCCACCCAATCCGAGAAACATCGTCGCCCGGAGCTTGCCGCGGTTTTCATAGATCCATTTTTCCTGTGTCGGCGCACCCAAAAAAACATACACAATATCCGCGCCGCTTTCGTTGATTGCCGCGATCACTGCGTCGTTTTCCGCACCGGATTTCTGGAAATACCCGTCATGGCAGCCTACAATACGCACCCCCGGATACTTTTCTCGCATTTTCTCCGCTGCGCTCTCCGCTACCCCCGGTTTGCCGCCAAGAAAATAGATCCCCACGGTCGGCATCTGGGAGATGCGCTCGATGAGTCGTTCCCCCACTGTGACACCGGCGACCTTCTCTTTCAGAGGCGTTTTGCAGATCCTTGCCGCTTTGATGACACCGATTCCATCCGGAATGACGACCTCTGCGCTGTTGATGATTGGATACAGGCTCTCGTCCTCAACACATGCCTGCACAATCTCCGCGTTCGGCGTATATACCGCTGTCGGCAGTCCGCGGGTGAGTCGATCGCAAAGCAGATCCACGGTTTCCTCCATGGTGAGCGAATCAAAGCATACGCCACGTACATTCACTTTCTCTGACATATTCTATCCTTTCCGTAAAATAGCGCGCGTCATAAAACGTAATGGCAATCCACCAATACATATCTCCCGTAATGCGGCATTTCGAAATGTGAGATCGAGAAAAAAACGTGTCCGCGAAAAGCAGGCACGTTTGTGTGCATTACTTGGTCATCTCGTTGAGGTAATCCACAACGTCGCCTACCGTGATGAATTTGTGTACCGCGTCGTCGCCGATCTCAATGTCAAACTTTTCCTCGCACAGAAGAACCAAGTCCGCAAGCTCCAGAGAATTGATCCCCAGATCGTTTACAAGCTCCGCAGACAGCGTGACATCCTCGGGATTGACGGACAGCTCCTCAACCAGCAGGTCTTTTACCTTATCAAACATAATACTCCTCCTCTATTACATGGTCAGCATCGCAGGATTGCGACCCCATACTGTATATTATATAGGCGAAAGTTGCATCTGTCAAGCGTTTTTTTGAAGAAAAATTTCATTTGTTCTCATTTTTTCTATTGAAATCCCTTCGGAAATACAGTATAATGTTGATAGCGCATAGAACGCAATATTTCTAAGTCAAAAAAGGAGATTATTCCAGTGAAAACAAGTGTCACTTCCTACAGCTTCGGCGAGTACATCAATCCCGATCGGCTCGGCTATCTCGGCATCATCGACAAGGCAAAAGAGTTTGGCTTTGATGGTATCGAATATACCGAGGGCTACTGGATGGACGATCCGGACGCACCGCTGAAGATCAAGGAACACTGCGAAGAGGTCGACATTGAACCCGCTCTGTTTGCTGTCGGTGCGGACTTCATCAACGGCTCCGGCGGAGATCAGAAGGCGGAGATCGCCAGAGTCTGCAAGCTCGTGGACATTGCTGCCGCTATGGGTATGAAGAAGATGCGCCACGACGTTACCGGTGGCTTCCGCGGCAAAAAGTACTCCATCGGCTACGACGACGCGCTCAAGATCATCGCTGACCCGATCCGTGAGGTTTCCAAGTACGCGGAACAGAAGGGCGTGATGACCTGTACCGAGAATCACGGCTACTTCTCCCAGGGTGCTCAGCGTGTCGAAAAGCTCATCAACACCGTCGCATATCACAACTTCGGTGCGCTGGTGGATCTCGGTAACTTCATGTGTGCCGACGAAGATCCGACACTGTCTGTCGGTATCATGGCTCCGTACGCCATTCATGTACACGCCAAAGACTTCCACTACAGAAGCGGCTTTGAGATCGCTCCCGGTTCCGGCTGGTTCCAGACCAGAGCGGGCAATTACCTCCGCGGTGCCATCATCGGTCACGGCGAAGCAAAGGTATACCAGAGCATCCAGACCCTGAAGAGAGCCGGCTATGACGGATTTATCACTGTGGAATTTGAGGGTATGGAAGACAAGCTCAAGGGAATCGAACTCGGTCTGGAGAACCTGAAGCGGTTTATCGGCTGATCCGATCAGGCAGAAAACGCAAAACGGATGCTTGTGCAGCGGCAAATGCTCCCATAACGGCTGACTGCAACGTTGGCATCTTTCGGACGGATTTTTGAATGCAGCCGGGAAAGGATGTATCTCC
>USGH01000200.1 GCA_900554225.1 uncultured Eubacteriales bacterium
TATTAAATTCTCTCTTTTCTTTGGGGTATGTGTATGACAGATACAATCGCGGCGGGGCGATACCGCCATTACAAAGGCAAGGAATATGAGGTACTCGGGATGGCGACGCATTCGGAAACGCTGGAGCCCATGGTGATCTATCGCGCCCTGTACGGCGAAGGGAAAATCTGGGTCCGGCCTGCGGCAATGTGGAACGATCCGATCGAGACAGAACACGGCACCACAGCGCGATTCACACGTATGGCGTAACACGGTTGGGCGGACGCACGCGGTTTATAGATGCAATGGCAGCGAAATCGATAAAAACCGACAGATTCTGTGATTTGTTCAAAGATACGACACATTCACATGGTACAATAGCTGTAGTTTTTTTGAACCCTACCTGCAAAATCAACGTCAAGGAGACACGACCCTATGAAAACCTACGCTGTGCTGTACAATCCGCTTGCCGGAAACGGACGTGGTAAGGAAGCCTCTCTCGCGCTGCGTACACATCTCACCGATGGCGAGATCACGTTCACCGATATGACCGGAATTACCGATTACGCTGCCTATTTTACCTCGCTTTCCCCCGATACGGTTTTGGTGATCGCGGGCGGCGACGGTACCCTCAACCGCTTTATCAACGATGCGGACGGACTGTCTCTGCCTGCGGAAATCTACTATTACGCAGTCGGCAGCGGCAACGACTTTCTGCACGATCTCGGGAAAAAGCCGGGTGACGCGCCCTGCCGGATCACGGAATATTTAAGGGATCTTCCCATCGCAGAGGTAAACGGAAAGCGGTACCGGATCCTAAACGGTGTCGGATACGGCATTGACGGCTACTGCTGCGAGGTCGGGGACAAGCTGCGCGAAACCGCCCCCGGCAAGCAGATCAACTACGCCGGAATCGCCATCAAAGGGCTGCTCTTCCACTATCCGCCGAAAAATGCCGTTGTCACCGTGGATGGCGTCGCGCATTCCTTTAAGAAAGCATGGCTGGCTCCGACCATGAACGGCAGATACTACGGCGGCGGGATGATGCCGACCCCCGATCAGCACCGCGGCAATCCGGACGGCACCGTCTCCACCATGGTGATGGCAGGCTCCGGAAAGCTGCGCATACTCATGATCTTCCCGTCCATCTTCAAGGGCGAGCACATCAAACACCAAAAGGTCGTTCATGTACTGACCGGACACACGATCACGGTAGAATTTGACCGTCCGACCGCTCTCCAGATCGACGGAGAAACGATCCTCGGCGTGACGAAATACACCGTATACGGCAGCAGGAATGCGGTGCGCTCCGCAGCGAAGGCAAAAGAAGCTGCCATGGCGTGACAAAGCTGCAAATACGGCGGCAGAGAGGCTTATGTACATACATTTTCATGCTACATAAGCCTTTTCTCTATATCCTATTTTCTCGCCTGCTCTAAGATCATCCGCTCCAGCTCGCGTGCTGCCGTACTCAATGGCTGTTCCTTCTTTTTGATCAGCACGATGCTCCGTTCGGGAATCGTGTCGGTCAGTGCGATGACCCGCACCTTATCCGTCTGGCGCACAAATTCCTCCGGTACAAAGCCGATCCCCAGATCCGCCTCCACCATGGGCAAAATCTGATCTGCGGTAAACGCTTCAATATCCGGCTGGAACAAAAGCCCGTGGACGGTAAACAGTGACGAGTAGAAAACGAACGACTTGGTATCCTTGCCGAGAGAGATCATGGGATAATGCGTCAACATCTCCAGCGATACCGGACGATCGAGCAGATCCTGAAAATACGGTGAACAGACAGCTACCTCGCGAATCGGTCGAACGATCGTTTCTGTGAGTGCGGGTACCTCATCCGTCGGCGTCGTTACCACCGCAAAATCCGCCGTTCCCGCTTTGAGAGACGCGATTGCCTGTGGTGTGGAATGGTTGCTGATCCGTATGTGAATCCCCGGATACCGCAGGCGATACTGCTTCAATGCCGGGAGCAGCAGACACCGCAGTGCCACCTCGCTTGCCGCAATATACACCATTCCGGTGCGCAGGTTTCTGCTGTCTAAGATCTCCTCTTCCGCCGCTTCAATATGGGAAAACGCGATGCGGATGTGTTCATACAGCCGCGCTCCCTCCGTGGTCAGCCGCATACCGCGATTGCTCCGTGAAAACAGCGTGCAGCCAAGCTCCGCCTCCAGATTTTTGATCGTCCGCGTGACATTCGGCTGGTTGTTGAGCAGCAGTTTCGCAGCCTGCGTTACATTTCCGCACTTTGCCACATAATAGAACACGCGGTAATGCTCATAGCTCACGTACATATATTGCCCTCCCCATCCATATAGAAATGATATTGTCGATATATACAACATACATTTTACATATATCGACAATGGTATTATAATATAACTGCCGTGAAAAGTCAATGGTCTCTCTGCCGCACACGGTTGTCTGATCGGCTCACGGTGGCAAATCGTTCCAAAAAGGATGGGATCCGCAATGCGATTGTTTTATGAGATTGTGATGGGAGTGGCTTTTCTGCTCCCGCTTCCTGCTATGCTTCTACGGATGCTCCGTGACGACATGGACGCCCAAAGTATCGAAGAATACCGTTTTTTCTCTGCGGCATGCGCCATCGGATTTTTGCTCGGTGCCGTTGCCAGATGGCTGGCTTATGAAATCTGGATCGTTCCGCTGCTTTACGTACTCGGCTTTCTCTGCGCCATTGTCACATTTATCTTTACGATACACATAAGGAGAAGGAATCCTCATGAAAGACGTTAAACCGCATCATAGTCAGATGTCCGACAGCTTCCAAACCGCCATTTGTATCATTCTGTCCGGCGGCTTTCAGGATGCCTATACCTACACCTGCCGCGGCAGAGTATTTGCCAATGCACAAACAGGCAACATTGTACTGCTCAGTACGGCCCTGTTTCAGCGCGAATGGAATATCATGCTCAAATACCTGATCCCTGTATTCTCTTTTCTGATCGGCACAGCGGTCGCGGAATGTATCCACATCCGGTTAAAAAGCTACGAAAAGCTCCACTGGCGACAGATCATCCTGCTTTGCGAGATCCTTTTGCTGTTTGTGGTCGGTTTCCTGCCGCATCCTGTCGAACCGCTTGCCAACGCGCTCGTTTCTTTTGTATGTGCGCTTCAGGTACAGACCTTCCACAAGGTCCGCGGTCATGCGTATGCCAGCACCATGTGTATTGGCAATCTGCGCGCCGGCATGGAAGCACTCTGCGCCTATTTTCATGTGCGGGATAAAGAAATCCTCGCCAAGGCGTTTACCTATTTCGGCGTGATTCTCGTCTTTGGAATCGGCGCGGGACTTGGCAGCGTTTTGTCCGTCGCACTCGGCTTCCGGGCGATCTGGATCTGCTGTATTTTCCTGCTTATCAGCTTCGTTATGATGTTCATTCGCGATGCTGAAAGAGAATGAAGGCACTCTGCACTATCGTTTTACACAATTTCAAGTCAAATTTCTCCGTGTACATATGCCTATTCGTCAGTACAAAGCAACAATCCAAAGCAGTTTGACACGCTTCCGCCACAGTCGCCCGGAGGAATTGTAACGGTTTATCCACTTGTAAAAGCGCGAATGGTGTGCTATAATATAGAATCGGATCGGATATGCTTCCCTTCCCCATCCCTACGTTAGGAGGCTGTCGCATGGACCACTGGCTCTTCGGCGCGCTGCTTGCGTTTTTCCTTGGCATCGGGATTTCCTTTCTCAACTACCGCATATCGGTGTATATGCTCAACAAAAATCCCGCACTGATACAGGCTTCCACACTGACCCGACAGGTGCTGCACATCGGGTATCTGGTCGCCATCTATTTTCTGGCACCGTATACGCCGTGGGACAGGATCTCCATGCTCGTTGCCGCGGTGATCGGTGTGACCGGATCGCTGTTTGTCTTTACCGGACTGCTTGTGCGTCGTATGGATCAAAAAAAGCGCGCGGCGAAAGATACGGAAGGTACCGACAGCACGGATACGCGCTCTCATTAATTCTTTCAATTTAATATAGTATATCTCCAAAGGAGGCTATGTGTATGGGCGAACAATCGGAGGTACTGATTCCCCTTTTCGGGGTTTTGGACATCACCGGCGAGGTCGTTACGATGTGGGCAATCCTGCTTACCGTGACGGTTCTCTCTCTCATTGCCACGCGGCATATGCGGGAACGCCCGGGAAAATTCCAGAATGTGGTGGAGACCGGTATTGAGTATCTCGACCATTTCTTCTCCGGTATTCTCGGCAAGGCACACGCACGCAAATACTTTTTCTTTCTCGGTTCCCTGTTTATCTTCATCATTTTCGCCAACTACTCCGGCATTCTTCCCGGTATGGGGCTGACGAAATACATGAAGGCTCCGACCTCCTCCCTGTCCACCACCCTCGGACTCGGCATCGCGGCATTCCTTTTTCTCCAGATCGCAGGACTGGCAAACGGTGTGAAGAAATATTTCAAGCGATTCGTTTCGCCGATGTTCTTCATGCTGCCGCTCCTCGTTCTCGATGAATTCATCAAGCCCGCGTCCCTTGCCCTCCGTCTGTTCGGCAACGTATTCGGTGAGGAAACGGTCACGGAGGAATTGTACGGGATCATCCCCATCGGCGTTCCGGTCATCATGATGGCTCTGTCCCTGCTCTTCTGCGCGATCCAGGCCGTCGTGTTCACCATGCTTGTCAGCATCTACCTGTCGGAAGGACTGGAATCGGAATAAATCCCCCGCACCCGGACAGGGTCATTTTCCATCGCTAACCCAATTATTTTCCATATATCAAAGGAGTATCTATCATGACGGATTCTGCAATCATCGCAATCGCTGCCGCACTTGCCATCGCGGTCAGCACCATTTTCCCGGCACTCAGCCAGGGCTGGACCTCCAAGGCCGCTATGGAAAGCATCGCAAGACAGCCGGATGCCGCCGGAGACATTCGTTCCGCGCTCATCATCTCTCTGGCACTGATGGAAGCTCTGACCATCT
>USGH01000201.1 GCA_900554225.1 uncultured Eubacteriales bacterium
GTGATGCCCAGATCGGCGCGCATCTTGTTCTGTTCGATGGCGGCGGCAGATACAACGATCACGATTTCCGCCTGTTCCTTCAGCTGCATGAGCATATTGATCTTGCTGTCGGGACGGAAGCCGGGCAGTACTCTGGACGCGTGATAGTCGTCGAAGAGCTTGCCGCCGAATTCCAGATACAGCTTGCCGCCGAAATGGGAGATCCGATCGAGTATTTTTTCCGTTTGCAATCGATTGTACTTGTCGTTATCAAACCCGAGCTTCATATAATTCCTGCCTCTCTTATCAAAACCAAAATCATATCCGTATTCTAAAAAAAACAAATCCACAATATTATAGCGCATCCGGCGGGAAAAGGCAAGATTGCAGAGAAAAAACGAGAGACAAAAATTTCCTCGTTTTTTGGTGAAATCTTATGAAAACCTCTGAAAAGGCATTTCCGCGGTGCAAATAGATCCCCTCTTTCTGTATCGTGGCGGGAGAGAAGGTGTAATATTCGCTGTAGACACGCATGGATGTGCAGTCGGTTTTCGGGAGTACTGTGCTCCTTAAGCCGATTGCAGCTCCCGGCGTACCCGAAGAATGACAAAAACGCAGAGAATAAAGGTCAGAATATCCGCGGCTGCCATGAACCAGAGCATACCGTACAGTCCGAACCAGATGGGAAACAGAAGCACAAGTCCGACTCCGAAGCCGACCTCACGGAGTATCGACAACCCGGCGGAGGTCCATGCCTTGCCGAGCGACTGGAGAAAGATAAAGGTTCCTTTGTTCACACAGGCCAGAGCTGTGGTCGATAGGAAGAGACGGATGCATAGTATGGCGAAATCGGTATAGTAGACGCTCTCGTTTTCGCGCCGAAAATGGCGATCAGCTGATGCGGGAAGCAGTCAAAAAGGATCGTGGCACACAGACCGATTGCAAATTCCGTACAGAGCAGCTCCACCATCAACCGGGACGCACGATCCCGTCTGCCTGCGCCGATGTTGTATCCGACAATGGGAATGGCACCGGCGGAAAGTCCGATGGCGATGGACATGACGATCTGGAAAAATTTCATTACGATTCCCACAACGGCGGTTGGAATCTGCGCATATTCCGGGAGACTGAATATGGGATCGAGCGCACCGTATTTCTGACACATATTCAGTACCGCCGCCATGGACAGCACGATCGAGACCTGCGAGAGAAAGCTTGTCATACCGAGAGAGGCAATCTGTCCGATGCCGCCATGGAAAAACGTAAATGCGCCGCGCTCCAGCGGGGTTGTTTGCATCCGTGTGAGATACCAGAGAGTGCATACAGCAGAAACGATCTGCCCGATTACCGTTGCGATCGCGGCACCCTTCATACCCATGCGGAGCGGATAGATGAAAATGGGGTCCAGCACACAGTTGGTCAGCGCACCGGCAAGGAGAGACACCATGGCAAAGCGCGGATTGCCGTCAGAGCGGATGATGGGATTGAGTCCCTGCCCGAACATATAAAACGGGATACCAAGGGAGATCCAGAAGAAGTATTCCTTCGACAGTGCAAAGGTTTCGTCGTTCACACGCGCGCCATACGCTGTCAGAATCGGTTCGGCAAAGCACAGATACAAAGCGGTCAGCACCACACTGGCGCAGAGGATCCAGAGAATCGACGTGCCGACACCGCGTTTTGCCTCCGTATCCTTTTTCGCACCGAGCCGGATGCTCACGAAGGCGCAGCAGCCGTCGCCGATCATGGTGGCGATGGCGAGTGCAATGACGGTCAGCGGAAAGACCACGGAATTGGCGGCATTCCCGTAGGAGCCGAGACATGATGCGTTTGCAATGAAAATCTGATCGACGATGTTGTACAGCGCGCCAACCAGCAGAGAAATGACGCAGGGCAGACCATACCGTAAAAGCAGCCGCCCGGTTTTTTCGGTGAGCAGTTTGTTTTCTTCCATAAGAAGCCTTTCTGAAAATACCGTACAAGCAAAAAGACTGCGCAGGTCCAAAGGACAATACAGAATACTGTATCCTCTCTGGACTTACGCAGTCGTTGTGCCGCACGATGGATAAAGGAATGCGGGAAAAATTCCATATCACCATTATAACACGGCGGGATGAAAAACGCAAAGGATATAATTACCGAAAAACGCCGCACGTGTATCGGAAATTCCCATGGAAAACGCGCATGGCGTCAATACCGGTTGTCGAAGATGCGTGTGGATTTCTTTTCACTCCGCGGCAGTTCTCCGAGAGCAACCGCTTTCGGCTCAATGAGCAGACCGACACGCAGCTTGAACACATCGCGCACTGCCTTTTCGACAAGCAGCGGCTCCACGCCCTCGTTTGTCTCAAAGAACAGCGTCATGATGTCTCTGCCGTTCATGTGGTCGATCATCACCTGGTATTCGCTGCTCACGCCATCCACCTCGCGCAGCACATCCTCCACCTGCCCCGGATAGATGTTCACGCCCTTGACCTTTACCATGTCGTCGCTTCTGCCGATGATCCGGTCGATGCGTGGGTAGGGCAGACCGCAGGCACATTTTTCCGGGACGATCCGCGACAGATCGTGTGTCCGATACCGGATGAGCGGCGCACCTTCCTTGCGCAGCGTGGTGATGACGATCTCGCCCGTTTCGCCGTCCGGCAGTACCTCGCCCGTCTTCGGATCGATGATCTCGAGGTACACAAAGTCGTCCCAGTAGTGCATCGGACCGTCCTTTGCGCAGTTGATGCCGATCCCGGGACCATAGATCTCTGTCAGTCCGTATATGTCGTATAGCTCTACACCCAGCTCACGCGCGATCCGATCCCGCATTTTGTCGCCCCACCGTTCGGAGCCGATCACGCCCTTTTTCAGATGGATCTGGTCTCCGATCCCGCGCCGCGCAATTTCCTCCGCCAGGAGCAGCGCATAGGACGAGGTGGCGCAGAGTACGGTGCTCTTCAGGTCCACCATCATTTTGAGCTGCTTGTCCGTGTTTCCAGGTCCCATCGGAATTGCCATCGCGCCGAGTCGTTCACAGCCGAGCTGGAAGCCGATGCCCGCCGTCCACAGACCATAGCCGGGCGTGATGTGGATCCGGTCGGACGCAGTGATCCCAGCGACACGATAGCACCGCGCGAACATCTCCGCCCAGTCGTCCACGTCCCGTTTGGTATAGGGGATGATGATCGGCGTGCCTGTTGTACCCGAGGAGGAATGGATGCGCACGATCTCCTCATCCGGCACCGCCTGTACGCCGAGCGGATACACATCGCGCAGCTCCGCTTTTTCCGTGAACGGCAGGGCAGCGAAGGCTTCCGGTGTGGTGATGGAATCGGGGTCCAGTCCGGCGAGCTTGTCCTTGTATAAGGGTGTGCCGTAAGTGAGGATCCGACGCAGCTCCGCGCGGATGAGAGACAGCTGTGTTTCATTGATTTTCATTTTCGTGTACTCCTGTAATCAGCGTTTTCGTGATTCCGCATTGCGGATTTTTGCCGAACGCCTCTTCTTCTAAAGCGGCACACAGCCAGTGATAGACCGGCAGATGCAGCTCCTGTACCTTGTACGTCTCCGTCTCCGGCACCCGGATCGTCACGTCACAGATGGCGGACAGCGTGGATTCCCTTGCACCGGTCAGTCCGATCGTGTAAAGTCCCCGTGCGTGTGCAATTTTTGCCGCATAGGTGACGTTCTTTGCATTCCCGGAGGTCGATATGCCCATGAAGAGATCGCCCGGTCTGCCGTAGCCGTATACCTGTTCGGCGTAACACAGCTCCGGCGGTGCATCGTTGGACCATGCCGTGGACAGAGCGGTGTGCGATACCAGTGCGATTGCCGGGATGCCGCCTTGCAGATGATCCACAACGAACCTGTCGTCCGGATACAGATCGAGAAACGCCTTTTTATCCGCATCCGCCATCGGTCGCGGCAGCAGAAAGCCCTTCATCAGTTCCCCGACGATATGCTCACAGTCCGCGGCACTTCCGCCGTTGCCGCAAAAGAGAAATTTTCCGCCCCCGTGGTATGTCTTTTTCCACAGATCCAATGCGGCAGTCAGATTTTCACCACACATCGCAAGAGAGGGATACCGTTCAAACAGCTCCGTGATCGTTTCCATGTGTTTCTCCTCCTTTATTCCGCCCGGTTCGAGAGCCGCAGTCCTTCCGCGGCGACGGTGATGGCGGCAACGTCTCCGATGTTCTCGGACAGCTCCGCCGGAACGACCTGCAACGCAGTGTATACGCCCGGCAGACATTCGCGTCGCAATACGGCGTCCATCCGATCGGCAAGAAGCGCACGGTCGCGCATGAAGATGCTGCCGAGAACGATCCGCTCCGGATTCAGAATGTCCGCAAGAATCGCCAGTCCCGCACCGAGCTTGTCCGCACACCGATCGTATACGGCGATTGCGTCTGCATGACCCTCTCTTGCGGCAATGGCGATGGATTTCGCACTGATTTTGTCCATATCCGCCGGACTTGCGCAGTAGGAGACCGTTTCGCCGCGCTGGAAGGCTTCCATGGCGTAGGTTTTCCCGAGCTGCGCGATCCCGCCGCCGCTGCAATAGCCCTCGAACGAGCCGGCTTTTCCATATCCGACCGGACCTGTCTCCGTCATGCGCATATGCCCGATCTCTCCGGCGTTGTCCGTGGTTCCTGCGTAGAGTCTGCCGTTTAATATGAGTCCCGCGCCCATTCCGGTTCCAAACGTACAGAAGATCATGTTCTCGCAGCCCCGTCCCGCACCGTATTTCCATTCCGCCATCGCACAGGCATTTGCGTCGTTTTGGAGATAGGCCGGGATATGGAGCAGATCGGTCAGGGCAGCTGTGATCGGGATGTTGTCCCAGCCGGGCAGGTTGGGCGGCGATTGGATGAGCCCGCGTCTGGAGTCGAGCGGACCGCCGCAGCTGATCCCGACGGCAGCCGGGGACGTATGGTATTC
>USGH01000202.1 GCA_900554225.1 uncultured Eubacteriales bacterium
ATATCCGGCGACATTGTCCGGCGGACAGAAGCAGCGGGTCGCCATCAGCCGCGCGCTTGCCATGCACCCGGAGGTGATCCTCTTTGATGAACCGACCTCCGCACTGGACCCGGAAATGGTCGGGGAGGTTTTGGACGTCATGCAGTCGCTTGCCAAAACGGGGCTTACCATGCTTGTCGTCACACACGAAATGGGCTTTGCCCGCGATGTGTCCGGTCGTGTGATCTTTATGGACGGCGGTGTGATTTTAGAGGACGCGTCCCCGGAGGAGATTTTCCAGAATCCGCGCGAACCAAGAACAAAGGAATTTCTTGCGCGGTACTTACAGAGATAAGGCATTTACCCGATACAAAAAGACCGATGCGATCCGTGGATGGCTCTTGCATCGGTCTTTCTTTTTCCTTTATTTATCCTTGTCCGGTATCCTTTGCGTATTTGCCGTCACTCAATAAACATCGCGTCCCCAAAGGAGAAGAACCGATACTTTTCCCGTACCGCTTCCTCATACGCGGCGAGCATTCGATCTCTGCCCGCCAGTGCGGATACGAGCATGAGCAGTGTACTTTCCGGCAGGTGGAAATTCGTAATGAGCGCGTCTACGATTTTGAAACGATAGCCGGGGTAGATGAAGATCCCCGTATCCGTGGCGACCGGGTGGAGAATGCCATCGTCGTCCGCGGCACTTTCCAGTACCCGGCAGGAGGTGGTCCCGACCGCGATCACTCTGCCGCCTGCCGCACGTCTCGCGTTGATTCGATTGGCTGCTTCCTCCGTCACCCGGATATACTCCGCGTGCATTTCATGATCCGCGATATGCTCCTCCTTCACCGGACGGAACGTACCCAGACCGACATGCAGCAGTACCGGCACCACATCCACACCCTTCGCACGGATCCGGTCAAGCAGCTCCGGTGTAAAATGGAGTCCGGCTGTCGGTGCGGCGGCAGAACCCTCCTCACGGGCATAGACGGTCTGATACCGTTCCGGATCGCGCAGTCTTTCCGTGATATACGGCGGCAGGGGCATTGTACCGAGCTTATGGAGCGCGTCGTACACCGTCTCACAATCCTCGCGTACCGTGAACCGCACGATCCGACAGCCGCCGTCACCAATGGATTCCACATGACCGAGCAGCAGATCCTCTCCGAAGGACAGCACATCGCCCGGTTTGGCGCGTTTTCCGGGACCGGCCAATGTTTCCCAGACGTCGTTTTCCACCTGCTTGAGCAGCAGCAGTTCCACCGGAGCAGTGCTGTCGGTCGGTACAGGTTCACCGGAATCCACGTGCCGCAGCGTACGATGTCCCACAATGCGCGCCGGAATCACGCGGGTATCGTTCACGACCAACACGTCCTCCGGGCGCAGATACTCGATGATGTCGCGGAAAATCCGATGCTCCACCTGCCCCACAGCGGCATTCCGATCCACGATCATCAACCGGGACGAATCCCGCGGCTCCACAGGGGTTTGTGCAATATAGGACTCCGGCAGATCGTAATGGAAATCCGATAAGGTCAATGTGGTATCCGGCAATGTATTTTTAATCATAATGGTACTCTCCTGTAAAATTCGTGCCTGCATAAGCCCTCAAAAAGTGTACGACGGCGATTGACAATGGGTATGGCATATGGTATCATATACGCAGCAGAGCTTTTGTCACCTGACGGCACGACTGCGCATACAGTAGAAATAAGAGTGCTTCCCAACACCGTCCGACGCTCTCGGAAAACGCGGATCTCGGGCTGTTTTACGCTTCAGAAGGGCACCGATCCTGTCCTTTCGACAAAAAACGATGCATTTCAGCCCCTCCTCAGAAAAACGCGCTCCGGCACATATATATTATAGTACATGACGTGCCGCATTGCAACCGGTTTTTCGCTTTTCCGTCGTTTTTTCGGAGAGAAGCCGCACGGTGCAAACGATAAGGAGTCCGTATATGGAGACACGCATTCCGGAGACTGCCGCCCGTGATAAGAAGCGTGGAGCTGCCGATACTACATACAACGTCCGGACGAATATATCCGGCCGCAAGCCCGATACAGCTTCAGAACATATCCCAAACGACCATTCTGACCGCGAAAAACCGTTGTTTACCGGCGCGGCGACCGCATTGATCACCCCATTCCAACCGGATGGCAGCGTGGATTATCCCGCTCTTGGTTTGCTGCTGGAAAGACAGATCGCCGCCGGGATCGACGCCCTGGTCCTTTGCGGAACCACCGGGGAATCCACCGCGTTGACAGAGGAGGAGCATTGCGAGATCCTGCGTTATGCCGCACGGATCATCGACGGTCGGGTGCCGCTGATTGCCGGATGCGGTTCCTGTGTGACGGTAAAAGCGGTTGCCCTTGCCCAATCCGCCTGTGCATCCGGTGCCGATGGACTCCTTGCGGTCACGCCATATTACAACAAAGCCACCCCCGCCGGACTTGTCCGCCACTTCACCGCCATCGCCGATGCGTCTGCAAAACCGATTTTACTGTACAATGTTCCCTCTCGCACCGGAGTCGATATACCGCTATCTGTATATCGGGAGTTGTCGAAGCACCCGCATATCGTCGGTGTCAAGGAGGCCTCCGGGAATCTCTCCCGCGTGACACAGATCGCGGCGGCATTTGCGGATATGCCTGCGTTTTCGCTCTACAGTGGCTGTGATGAGCTGACCCTGCCGATCCTATCCCTCGGCGGACGCGGGGTGATCTCCGTCGTCTCCCATCTGCTGCCGCGGGAGGTCCATCTGCTCTGTGAACGCTTCTTCCGGGGAGACGCGGCGGACGCGCGAGAGCTCCAGCTATCCCTTCTGCCGCTCATCGAGACACTGTTTATGGAGGTCAATCCGATTCCGGTCAAAACGGCATGCAGTCTGCTCGGCTTCTGCCATGCACAATTGCGTCTGCCGCTCTGTGCCATGGAGCCGGATCATCTTGCCGCACTCCAGAAGGCAATGGCGGACGCAGGATTACTGTTGTGATCCGGTGCATATCGGAGCATCCCGCGCCAGACTGCGTAAATAAGGAGCATACCATGCCGAATCTTCTGTTGTCCGGCGCATCCGGTCAGCTATGCAGTGCCATATCCCGCCGGATCCATGCGCCGTTTTCCATTCTCTGCGGTGTGGATCCCGTACCGCCGGAAGGGTGTGCCTATCCGGTATATCCATCGTTTTCCCTTGTCCCGACCGCACCGGAGGTCATTGTGGACGCATCTCACCACACGGCAATCCGACCGCTGCTCGAATACGCCACGGCACATCACACGCCTGTGGTACTCTGCACAACCGGTCATACGGCGGCGGAGCTTTCGTTTATCCAGCAGGCGGCGCGGGAGATCCCGGTTTTGCAGTCGCAGAATATGGCTTTGGGGATCCATCTGATCGCTTCTCTGGTGCGGCAGGCGGCTGCAATACTCGGCGACGGCTACGACATTGAGATCGTGGAAGCCCATCACAGGCGCAAAACCGATGCTCCCAGCGGCAGTGCGTATCTTCTTGCCGCAGCCGCCTCCGCCGCATTTCCGCAGGGCAAAACGATCGTATGTGACCGGCATGACAGACAGATGCCGCGCGCAGCAAACGAAATCGGCATATCCTCCATTCGTGGTGGGACCATGGTCGGCGAACACACGGTGCTTTTCGCGGGGCAGGATGAGGTCATCACGATCACCCACCGTGCGGACAGTCGGGATCTATTCGCCACCGGAGCATTGCGCGCCGCCGCCTTTCTTATCGGGAAACCAAACGGCTTCTACACCATGGACGACGTTTGTCATATAGAATCCACAACATAAATCTACACTTTTCGGAGGACAATCATTATGTTTACACCTGGACTTGTATCGGTGACCTTTCGACCGCTCGGACGGCTGGAAATCACGGAATGGATGCAAAAATGCGGTTTGACCGCTGTGGAATGGGGCGGCGATGTACACGTTCCGGCAAAGGATCCGTCTGCCATTGCCGATGCAGTGACGGTCAGCCGGGAGCACGGGATCGAGATCGTATCCTACGGCTCCTATTACCGTGCCGGTGTGACCACGGAGGAGACCACTGCCGCATTCTCGGACGAGCTTGCAGCCACAGTCGCGTTGGGTGCGCCGAATATCCGGATCTGGGCGGGAACCAAGGGAAGTGCCGTCGCCACCAAAGAGGAGCGGAAGGCATTCACGGACGACATTCGCCACGTATGCCGGATCGCAGCGGCGGAGAACAAAACGGTCAGTCTGGAGTTTCACAACGGCACATTGACAGATGCCTGTGATTCCGCGCTCTGTCTTGTGGAGGAGGTCGCTGCGGAAAATCTGCGTCTGTACTGGCAGCCGAATCAGTTCCGGGACGATGCGTACAATCTCACCACACTCCGCCGTGTACTGCCGTTTGTCTCCAACGTGCATGTATTCGCGTGGAAGGGGAGCGACAAATTCCCGCTTGCCGCGCATGAGGCGATCTGGCGGCAGTATCTCGACATTTTGCGCTCCGACCATCGCGACCGGAATCTGCTGCTGGAATTTGTCTGCGACGATACCACCGATCAGCTTGTGCGCGACGCGGAAACCCTGCGCAGTTGGCTCTGAATGACAGTTCCCTCCGCCCATACGCTTGCGGACGGCTATGGAAAACGGTTTTCCGCAAGGATTTTTCTTCATTATTATTAAATTCTCTCTTCCGCGAACAATTTTTCCACTTCTTCCTTACTTAAAAGAAATATTTTATCTTCTATGTCATTTCTTCTAAATATAAGATTATTTTTAAATTAGTGGTTCTGTTAGACTACTGTGTGATAAGTATTTATGATATAGGCAAAATACATATATCATACTCTACATTTATCTCTATTAGATAGTTTATAAAATGATAAATTTATTCAAATAACTCAC
>USGH01000203.1 GCA_900554225.1 uncultured Eubacteriales bacterium
CCTCCCGCGTCCTGCCCTACTCCCGTGATGTTCCATTTCATCTCCAGCGTGATCTGTCGCGCCAGTTCCGAGCAGATAAACGACGGCAGATTGAGGGAATATACCTTGCCTTCCTCCAGCCAGGGAGCAGCGCCGCGGTACATGGCATACCATGTCTCCAGCGCGAGCGCCATTTCATTGGACAGCGGCGTTTCGATCCGTTCAACCGCTGCGATATTCTTGTATGGAGTCACCTTGTGAAACACCTGCCTTACCATCGTGACCAGTTTTGTGATTACATTGCCCGTTCCTCTCACCTCGCTTCCGGTGATACATCGTCATACCGCGCCGACCTCTGCCCATGCCTTGTAGAGCTTCGGCCCTTGCAGCGCGAGCCAGTCCACCATTTCCTCGTTCTTCGCCCACGCACCCTCATAAGCAGACGCGCTGTCCGCCAGACCGCTTTCACTGAGGAACGCATGGACGATCTCGTGCCGGAGCGTCTGCTTTTCGCACTCTGCCACAGTTTCGGGAAGCTCATGCTCCCAACCGGCGTATGTGGTCATGTCGCAGCAGACGATCTGCTTTGTATAGGCGTCACAGTACCCGCCGATGGAGCGACGCGCAAACGCTTCTTCCTCATTGTATTTTTTGCGGATAACGGCATACGCTGTGCCGAGAATGTTGACTGTCATTTACTGCCCCTTTCGTCTCCATACGCGTTCCATCGCATACCGCACCGCGTCGATGGAGTGGTTGTTCGCGTCCGGATAGCCGCTTATAACCTCGTCGTCCGCCGTCCGCTCGTATTCGTAGTTCTGAAACTCCTGTGCCGTCGCCGGACAGCGTACCGGATCGATCACGATAGCGCGTAGTGATTGCAGCCATTTGATACCGTACCGCACGGAATCCGGACCCTTGACAGCCGGACGGCAGAACGCGCCGTACTCGCGATAGTCTCCCACGCTCTTCGGCTCCGCGCTGTCCGCGGTGATGAGATCGTCGCCGGTGACGCCTTTTTCCGTTTGCAGTGTGTACCACGTCGCCTGGTTGCTCTCCTTGTTCGCGCGGTACTCGTCGAATATGTACAGCGTCAACCGCGCGGCGTCGTAGTGCATCTTCGCCCAGTGGAACGGATCGGGGTACCAGCCCCAGTCGATGCCCATGTAAATATGGTCGAACGCGTTGACCATATCGTCCGGGATCTCCCGGATGTCGAGATTGTCAAACACCTCGCCGCCTGTGCCGATCGCTTCACCGAGATACTCATGCGCATATGCGCGCGGATTTGTCTCCTTGAGAAATTCCGCGTCGTCGAGAAACTGCTGTCCGAGCCATTCCGGCGGAACGTCCGTATAGCACGACTTGTGCCGCAGCGCGTCCTTGCGCGGCGTCAATACATACTGGTTCGCCCAATTCGATTTGCTGATAGGCGGGTTGAACGACTTGAAAACGATGAATTTCGTTCCGCCGCGGAGCACGGACTGCTGTACGGAGCGGATCTCTTCCTCACCGGAAAACTCGTCAAGCTCCTCAAACCACAGGTACTTGAAATACCCGCGCGCGATCTTGATCGACTTCGTTTTCTTTGCCTTGTCCAGACCACGGAACCGGATGACCTGTTCCGTCGGCAGATACGTAAAGCTGTGCGGACTCGTCCGTTCCTTCCAGAGGTGCCGCACGCCCAGAGCCTCGATGCTCCACAGGATCTGCTCGTATACGCTGCTGCCGATCGTGTTGCCGACCTTGCGGTACACAATGGCATTGGCAAGCGGATCGGACATAATGCCGAGTACGATCTCCGTGCCAATGAAGGACGACTTCGTGGAGCCGCGTCCACCGAACAGATCGTAGTACGTGTGGCCGCCCTCGATCACGTCCCAGTGTACGGAATAAAAAGCAGGCGCAATAATGTCCGTCAGCCGGACACGTACCGCGTCTGCATTTGCCGCTCTGTTTCTTTCTTCCGCGCGCTCCCGTTGCAGTGCCTCGATCTCCCGCAGCACACGCGGGTTTTGGAGATTCTTCTGCGCAAAGGTTTCTACGTTGTCCTTTCTGTACCCGGCCAAAACCGCCGCTTTCTGCGCGTTTTCGGTCTCCACATAGTACTTGATAAACAGATTCTGCTGATTGGATAGTCCCCGTGCCATGCCCTCACTCCTTCGGAATGTCGTTGACGATGGTCACGGGACTGCCCGCGCGCGCGTCTGTCCGTTCGACATAGCCGCCCTGTTCCATGAGCATTTCAAACGCGCTGATACCGCCCTCGCGCATGTTCCGGACCTGCTGGAGCACGCCGAGCGTGAGATTGTCGATCTTCTCCTTGCTGATCCCCATGCGGATAAGCAGCGCGTCCTCCTCCGCGGTCAGCTCCGGCTGCGCGTCCATGATCTTGCGGATGATGGATTTGAGCGTTTTTTCCTCCTCCCGTTTTGCCGCGTTCGCCCGTCCGCCTTTGGATCGGATCGCAAACGCTTCCTCCGGAGAGAGATCTCTCAGGGAGCGCAGCCCTGACGTATTTCGGTTCTCCTGTTTCTTTTTCGGCAAGGCTTATCACCCCCCCCTCTGTACGAAAAACTGCATAGGAAAAGCCCCCACCTGCTCCGGTGAAGGCTTGCCTGTGCCATACGATTACTTGCCGGCTTTCTTTGCTGCTTCTTTCGCTTTCGCGGGTGCTTTCTCCGCGTTTTGGATGCTTTTGCGCATCTTGTTCAGCACTTTGTCGAGTGTGCGATCGGGTTCCAGACCGCCACACGCGTACATATCCTTGCCGGAATCCGAATTGCCGTTTTTCTTCTTTGCCGTTGCCATCTCTACTTTCTCCTCTCAAGCGTGTATGTATAGTTATACTGCGTCTGCCCGTCCAGAAGGGCATTGTGTGAATTTACAAGATACTTGTTGAATGCATCGTGTGTATCCTTGACATATCTGTCGTAGAGGTCGCGCATTTCTTTTGCCGTTTTCGCGTTACGATATTCCGCGTTGAGCTTATTGCCGAGTGCCTGCATTTCCGCGCTATAGACAGAACGCAGTTGATTTTCCACGGAGTGTACGTGCTGCATGAACCCCTGCGTATCAAAGCCGGCTTGTTTCGTGAAGCTGTAGGTTCCCTCCGCGGCAGTAGCGCGTATCGTGTTTATCTTTCGATTTACGACAATGCGCAGATCGGCAGGCGAGAACGTTCCGCCGAGCAGACCGGCATCCGTCCCGGAGCGCGGATGGTTGTGCGTCACAACGCCCTCCGCTTCTGCTGGGTCATAGGGTATCATCACGCGCCCCTTGCTGCCTCGTTTCTCTGCCAGTACATTGCCGTCCTTGTCAATGACGCGGGAAAACTCAATTTTCGCCTTGTATCGCTTGTTTTCAAATTCGTCGATTGCCTTTCGACGGTCTCCGGAAATATAGGAGTCCTTCTCACCATACTTCAGCGGAAAAGCCGACAGGTCAATAGTGGTGACGTCGTCGAGCGATACCGACGTAACGCTGCGGTCGGCGGCAGACCTGTTCGGCGGTTTCGGATTCAGACCGCTGTTTCCGCGTCCCATACCATTGTATCACCTTTCTTTGTGCGTGTCAACACGTTTAGATTGCTCTCGCCACTTTTTCGTGACAAAAGATTGGATTCGTATAATATTTCCCGTGCATCCGTCCGGTACGTCGCCATGCAGGAAGATCGTGGAAGGCCGCAGCCGCGCAAGCATCTCCCTGTATCCGTCGAGAAACAGCGCGCGCATTTGCGTGGTCGTCTGCATTCCGATGCTGGAAACAGCGACGCAGCCGCCCACGGGTTCACCGTCAAAGCAGAAATCATAGCTGTCATGATCCGCCCAGTTGATTGTCGGAATCACCGTGATACCCGAATCCTGCCAGTACCGGGCCAGCCAGTGCTTGCGGTAGTGATTGTATATCTGTATTGCCCGCGGGAAATCCAGATACAGGCTGAAATCCGGAGCGCATACGCATTGGAATTGCAAAAGCCGCGGGACATAGGTTTCCGGCGCGGACCAGCACCGCAGAAACTGATAGTCATCGACAAAGAAATGCACCCCGTGCGACGCGGGCTCCTTGCAGGTGAGCGCAAAGTTAAAGCCGATCCAGTTACCCACGGAAACGTTTTTCACAGGCAGTATTTCCGGGATCTGATAGTCCCCGACACCGGCATATATCATCCGTTGCAGATTTTCATAACTGCGCTGCGCCCTGTACACACCCGAAACCTCCGCCGCAAAAAATAAACAGAGCCGCACGGAAGCCGGGCTCTGCGAAGAATTTGTGCAGACAGGAACGCGGGACGCTTTTTGTAAACCACGGCCGCATTCGCCGTCTGCACATTTTCACGGTACCATTATACCACAGACATTCGGGACAAAGGGGGACAGCTTTTGCCTTATCCCAATTTTTCCGCCTCATTCGTCCGCGCAAGATACCGGTAGCAGACCTTTTTCACGCTGTCCTCCGCCATACCGCCGTTGCCGACCACACAAGCGGTCTGCCGCCAGGACATGCCCTCGCAAAAGCGGCACTGGAAGATCTGCCGCGTGAGGCTGTCCGGGATCTCCGCTATGTACCGCTCCAGCCGATTTCGCTCGTGAATACACTGGAGCTGCTTCGCCGCGATGATCGCCTCCAGATCCAGCATTTCCGCCACGTACCGGCTCACCTTGTCCTGTACCCCCGGCGTGTGCGGCATGCCGGACGGATGGGGAGACGAGATCGACGTGACCGCCGCCTCCAGATCGGCAAGCCGGCGTTTGTCCGCCTCGATCTCCCGGTTCAGGTAGTATAGCTGCGATAGTTCCTTGATCGTCATGCGTCCTCCCTCGCTTTCTGTATTCTCGCTTTGAGC
>USGH01000204.1 GCA_900554225.1 uncultured Eubacteriales bacterium
AGCCGCTCGCGAACGATCTTCTCAGGGAACGGATCGCTCATATTGGGAAGCAATCGGACTTGCACAAACTATATCCAAATCCACCCCCATATAAAAGTTTTGCGGAGCTTTTTCAAAAGCGACCGTTCCCCTCGTTCCCTCGTTCCCCCGTTCCCCTCGTTCTCCAAAACGATTATAGCTGCTTGTCAGGAGCGATAATGCCGTAATCCCCGTCGTCGCGCTTGTAGACCACGCAGGTTTCGTTGGTGTCGGCATTCAGGAACATGTAGAAGGTGTGATTGAGGAGATTCATCTGGAGAATGGCTTCCTCGGCGGTCATAGGGCGGAGCGCAAAGCGTTTTGTACGGATCCGGAAGGGCGCATCGTCCGCGGGATCGGGAGCTTCGCCGGGCGCGGGATCGGGGGAGACAAACGCGGTGCGCATCCGTTTTGCGAGACGGGTCTTGTTTTTGCGGATCTGCCCCTCAATGGTGTCCACGCAGCGGACGAGGGCGGTCGCGTATTTGTCTGCCTGCTCCTCCGCGCGGAAGAGGGTAGAACCAACTGAGATGGTAATCTCCATGCATTCCATGTCGCGGATCTTCCGGAACGTGACCGCTGCGTCGGCGTTCTCGGGGAAATACCGATCGAATTTGGCGAGCTTCTTTTCCACCATCTGCTTCATGTCGTCGTAAACGGTGACCTGTCTGCCAATGTACGTAATGTTCATGATTGTACCATCCTTTTTCCATATTTACAGAACGCATTGTGTTTACGCTTTCTGTATCTATAGTATAGCACAATTCTGTGAGAATTGCAAAGACTTTTTGTGAATTTTTGTGAGAATTTTGAGTTTTTCTATGACTTGCAGTCGGCTTATCCGGCTGCGGGTGCTGATTTCTTTTGCTTTTTTATAAGGTAGGCTGCGGCTGGCTTATTTCTTATGTATTGGCTTTCACCAATGCGGAATACCGCATCGGATATGTAGATTTTATTGTTGCCTTGCGGCGCACCAAAGGACGAGGAAGAAGGACTCTGCGGAGCCCTCCTTCCCCATCCTCTGGACTCCACCTCATCCACCCGGAGTGTCCGCTGCGGCGGGGCATATCTGCTGCCGCGGTTGACAGGGATTTAGTCAGCTTGTATCCGGTGCAGACTGTTTATCCCCACTTCGACGTATCGTTTGGGTGCTTGGTGTTCGGGCTGAGGTCGCTTGCGTTTCAGAAAATCTCGTTGGGCTTTGGGCTTTCGTTTTTCATTGGTGGTGGGATGGACTGTTCGTTCCTGCGGCTACGTGGCGTTTTGCCGTGGATATGCGTAGAATTACCGCTGACCGCGCCATTTCTTCCAATTTTGTATAGTGCAAGCCCATTTCACCAATGTTGCCGGGTGCAAGAATATCGTAAAAAATGCGTTCGTGCGGTTGAAACTTCAAGGAAACAGATATTCCATACATGCTAAGCCTCTAACGATACAGGTTATCCCACACAACTACACAGTATTCCATACAGTCTGAACCTCTAACGATATACGTATTCCATACAGGCTATACAGTTTTCCATACAGTCTAAGCTACTAACGATGCAGTTGTCCCGTACCGTTATCCGCCAAAACAAACGCTACAATCGCGGTCAGCGCAAATCCTACGAAAGAAAAAGCAAAACCCCACGTAGCCGCAGGCACAAACAGCCCATCCCCCCAATAATGAAAAACGTGCGATCAAAGCCCAACGAAATCTATTGAAACGCGAGCGATACAGAGCCGAACACAGATAGCTGCACAAAATTCGTACCTGGCGAGTAACGACAGCACCGGAATACAGCTACCTGAATTGGTATAAACCGCGGTAGCCTACATTTCCCCGCCGCAGCGGATTCCCCGGGGTGAGGAGGTGGAGTCCAGAGGATGGAGGAGAGGGGCTCCGCAGAGTCCATCTCCTTCGTCCTTTGGTGCCCCCGCAAGGAGCCAATAAAATCTACAAGAGCGATGAGGTATTCCTCATTGGTGAAGCCAGAAAAAACACAAAGAATAACGCCGTTTCCTTATAAAGAAACATAAGGAATCAGCAAACGCAGTTTGATAGGCAAACGCAGTTTGATCAGCAAACGCAGTTTGATAAGCCGACTGCAAGTCAGATAGGCATAAGAAATAAGCCGACTGCAAGTCAAAAAAACAGGCGCGGACAACGTCCGCCTACGGACAATGTCCGTTTGATAAAGAGGAAAAAATGAACGATCAGAACCTTATCCCAAGCGAAAACGAAAAGAAACCGGAGCCGCTGCAGGCGGATGCACAAGTGCAGAAGCAGGAGCCGCCGCAGACGCAGCAGCCGCCGCAGGAGCTGCCGGAGGGCGAGCTGCCGGACGTCCACCGCATCGAGGAGGCGTATGACGAAAACCAGATCCAGGTGCTGGAGGGACTCGAAGCCGTCCGGAAACGCCCCGGTATGTATATCGGCACCACCTCCCAGAGAGGGCTGCATCACCTTGTCTTTGAGATCGTCGATAACTCCATCGATGAGGCTATGGCGGGCTGGTGCGACCGGATCGAAATCGTGCTCCATCCCGACGGCAGCGTCACCGTATCCGACAACGGACGCGGCGTGCCGTCCCAGATGCACCACAAAATGGGCATTCCGACCCTCCAGGTCGTGTTCAGCGTCCTCCACGCGGGCGGTAAATTCGGCGGCAACGGCTACAAGATCTCCGGCGGTCTGCACGGCGTGGGCGCGTCTGTCGTAAACGCCCTGTCCGAATGGCTCGAGGTCGATAACTGCTACGAGGGCAAACGGTATACCCTCCGGTATGAGCGCGGCAACGTCGTCCGTCCGTTCGCGTGCGTCGGCGATTCCCACGGCAGGCACGGTCTGACCGTCACCTTCAAGCCCGACCCCGAAATCTTCACCGATACCACCGAATTCGATATGACCATGCTCCTCACCCGACTGCGCGAACAGGCCTTCCTCAACGCCGGCATCCGCATCGTCCTGCGCGACGAACGGGAGGAGATCCGGGAAACCACCATCGGCGGCGAACGCGTGCTGACCGAGTCGGAGCTGGACAAATCCGCCGAAAAGGGCGCGCCTGCCCAGATCAGGGAGCTGCTTTCCCGTGCCGCGGACGACATTCCGGACGACGAAAAGGACGCGGCGCTGTCGGACACCGGCGATCCGCTTGAAGACGATGCGGAGGAAACGGTCGCCAAGGCTGCGTTCGAGGACGATCCCACCGAGGAGCGCGCGGTCGGCAAGTACCTGGAGTACGATCTGTGCTACGTCGGCGGTATCCGCTCCTTCGTCGAGCACCTGAACCACGCAAAGCACTGTGGGCTCATCCACCCGAACGTCATCTATATGAAGGCGGAAAAGGGCGACATCACCGCCGAGGTCGCCATGCAGTACAACGACACCTACGCGGAGACCATCGTCACGTTCGCGAACAATATGTCCACCATCGACGGCGGTACCCACGAGGTCGGCTTCAAATCCGCCATCACCCGCGTCATCAACGATTATGCCAGACGCTCCGGCGCGCTCAAGGAGAACGAGAAGAATCTCTCCGGCGAGGATGTGCGGGAGGGTCTGTGCGCCGTCGTGTCCGTCAAGCTCCCGGACGCGCAGTTTGAATCCCAGACCAAGGCAAAGCTCGGCAACTCCGAGGTGCGCGGCATCGTGGACGGGATCGTGACGGAGAAGCTGACGGAATTCTTTGAGGAAAATCCCGCGGTCGCCAAAGCCATCGTCGATAAGGCTCTGACCGCACAGAGAGTCCGGGAAGCCGCACGGAAGGCCCGCGATCTGACCCGGCGCAAATCGGTGCTGGAGGGCTCGTCGCTCCCCGGCAAGCTGGCGGACTGTCAGGAACGGTCGGCGGAGCTTACGGAGCTGTATCTCGTCGAGGGAGATTCCGCAGGCGGCTCGGCGAAAACGGGACGGAACAGCAAATTCCAGGCGATCCTGCCCCTGCGCGGCAAGGTGCTGAACGTGGAGAAATCGCGGCTCGATAAGGTGTACGCCAATCCGTCGCTGATCCCGATCATTCAGGCACTCGGCTGCGGCATCGGCGAGGATTTCGACATTGCGAAGGTTCGCTACGGCAAGATCATCATCATGGCGGATGCCGACGTGGACGGTTCGCACATCCGCATCCTGCTCCTGACGTTCTTCTTCCGCCATATGCCGAAGCTGATCGAGGAGGGACACGTGTTCCTGGCGCAGCCGCCGCTCTACAAGGTTCACAAGGGCAGCAAGGAACGGTACGCCTTCTCCGACGCGGAACGGGACCGGTACATCGCGGAGCTGGGCGGCACGGGCGTTGAGGCGGAGCGGTACAAAGGTCTTGGTGAAATGGACGCGGATCAGCTGTGGGAGACGACGATGGATCCGGAAAAGCGCACCTTACTCAAGGTGGAGATCGAGGATGCCATGGTCTGCGACGAGATCTTCTCCGTTCTCATGGGAGATCGCGTAGAGCCGCGCCGCGAATTCATCGAAGCAAACGCCAAGTACGCGGAGAATCTCGACATATAAGTGGGACTTTGTCCCACCGCCCTATATTTTGATCCGCAATCACGATATGTCCCGCGCGGCAGGTACGAGGATGCCTTGGCATCCAGTACCGTCCCGCGCGGCTTGCACGTACTTGCAGTACAGGCTTGTTTGACTTGCAGTCTGCGGATTTCCTATGTTATTTATAAGGAAACTGCGTTGTTCTTTGGTCGTTTCTTTTGGCTTTCTTCAATGAGGAATACCACATCGCACTTGTAGATTTCATTGTTGCCTTGCGGCGCACCAAAGGACGAGGAAGAAGGACTCTGCGGAGCCCTCCTTCCC
>USGH01000205.1 GCA_900554225.1 uncultured Eubacteriales bacterium
GCACATAGCCGCTCCCGCAGTCTGTCCCGGATCTCCTCCGGCGCATCCACGGTACCTCCGGTCAGAAACGCCGTTTCGGGATCGTCCTCCGCATAGCTGTGGGACTGATAGCGGATGTCCGGCTTTTCCGCGCCGATCGGATCGCCGAATGCGTTGAGGCCGTCGAAATACGCGCGTACCGATTCCGCAAGCTGCGCGACATATTCCCGCCTGTACCCGCCGATCACCGCTCCCGTCGCCGCCAATCCCTCCTCGTAGACCGCCCATTCCGTCTCCGTGACGCTTCTGCCGCCATCCGCCAGCTTGATCAGGGCGTTCCGCTCGGCAAGGAGCTTCACATAGCGGCGCAGGCAGGTGAGGTATTCGTGGGACAGCTGGGACAGGGCAATGTCGAGAAAGGTGCGCCGCTCCAGGGGGCCGCCCGTGATCATGGAAAGATGCGCCGGACAGAACAGCACCGCGCGGAGATTGCCGAACATTTCCACAACGGAGGAGAGCGGCGCGCCGTTTTTTGTGAATCGCTTTTTCCCCGTCCGCGGCAGATATGCCTCCAATACCGTCGGATACCGATGTGCCTCGCGGACAAAGGAGAGCTGCAAACGCGTGAACGGCGCGGAAAACCGGATCAGCTCCCTGTCGTGTGCGCCGCGAAACGATCTGCCGCGCGCGAAATAATAGATACCCTCAAGAATGTTCGATTTGCCCTGCGCGTTTCTGCCGTAGAGGACGTTCATCCCGTCGCAGAACGATACCGTACAGTCCGCAAGGTTCCTGTAATCCGTATAATGAATTTCTGTGATGACCATTTATACCATCCCCAGCGTGAGATGGTCGCCGCAGTCCTCGACCGGGAAATAGTGCGCCCGCTCGGCACCGTTCGGCGCATTCGGCGCGTGGAGGACAAGGTTCAGTTTTCCGTCAAAGGTACGAAAGAGCATCCCATGACCGCCGTTTTCGGGCATCAGCGGCGCCTCCTCCTGTATCCACGGACCGGACAGCTTCCCGCTTGCCGACCGCGCCGCCGTCTCCGCGTAGCCCTTGTCGCCGAAGGAGGACCAGAGCATGAGCAGCTCCCCGGTTCCGGTGCGGTACAGGAAGGGGCCGTCGGTGACAAATTCCGTTTTTGCACGCACCGGACGAACCCAGCGCGGCGCACTGGCGTGGAACAGCACCACCGGTTCCCCGATCGCGGTCGTCAGATCGTGCGAAAGCGGCATCATACAGATCTCCCCGTCGCCGATCTGGAGCCATTCGTGGCAGAACACCATGTACGGTGTGCCGTCCTCAATCCAGAGCGTGCCGTCGAGACATTCCCAATCGCGCGGTGTGACCGGCTCCGCAGTCAGCGGGACAAAGGGGCCTGTCGGCTCCTCGGCGCAGAGAATCTGGGTTCCCCGACACCTGTCCGCCGCTTTGAACGAAGCGAACAGGTAGAACCGGATTTTGCCGTCCGCCGGATCCGTATATGCGTGACATTCGGGCGCCCAGTAATCGCGGTCCGACCAGAAATCCGCCGGCTTTTCAAAGATGACCGTCGGCTCGCTCCAGTGTATGAGATCCGTGGAGGTACGCACGATGAAGGTCGGATACTGTGCGGCGTAGAGGTAATAGGTTCCCTGCCACGGGAGAATAAAGGGGTCGCGGATGTAAATGCTCTCTATGTTTGGCATAATTGGCTCGTCCTCCATATCCGGGATCGCCGGATTTTGGGATGATTTCCGGGTGTGGACGGGAGCTTCTCCTGCCCTTCCCGGATCGTTTCTGTATATAGCAAATAGCCGGAAAACCGCCTGGAACAAATGCTGCTCCGCGGGCGGTTTCTCATGCGTCTATTCCGGATACGCACTCTGTGTCCATCGCATTTTGCGCAGTAAGACCTGTATGTATGGGCTTTTGGCGCAAAATCGACCTTACATCGGCGTTTTCCTATTTCTTCCTGCTTCTCATTCCTCGTCGTCGCCGGACGCACCATCGTCGTCCTCGTCCGTATCGTCCATATCCAACAGGCGGATGTCCAGCTCCTCATCGTCCTCGTCGTCTTCCGCCTCTTCCGCGCGCTCTGCTTCGACTGCGGCACCCTTTTCCTTGATCTTCGCTTCGATCTCCGCCATCAGTGCCGGATCGCTCTCAAGGAACTGACGGGCGTTTTCCTTTCCCTGTCCGATGCGGTTGCCGTCGTAGTAGAACCATGCGCCGGATTTTTCGAGAATGCCGAGCGTAACGCCCATATCCAGGATCTCGGACGATTTGGAGATACCCTGCCCGTAGAGAATGTCGAATTCCGCAACGGTGAACGGCGGCGCGACCTTGTTCTTCACGATCTTGCACTTCACGCGGTTGCCGTAGACCTCGGTTCCCTTTTTCAGAGCCTCGGATTTGCGGATGTCGATGCGGACGGAGGCATAGAATTTCAGCGCGCGTCCGCCGGTCGTGGTCTCGGGATTGCCGTACATCACACCGACCTTTTCACGCAGCTGGTTGATGAAGATGACGATGCAGTTGGTTTTCGCGATGGTGCCGGAGAGCTTGCGCAGTGCCTGGGACATAAGCCGTGCCTGCAAACCGACGTGGGATGCGCCCATATCGCCGTCGATCTCCTGCTGCGGAACGAGAGCCGCCACGGAGTCGATGACGATGATGTCCACAGCCCCCGAACGAACCAGCGCGTCGCAGATTTCCAGAGCCTGTTCCCCGCTGTCCGGCTGCGATACGAGCATATTCTCGATATCCACGCCGAGTGCCTTTGCGTATACCGGATCAAGGGCATGCTCCGCGTCGATGAATGCCGCCTGTCCATCCTGCTTCTGCACCTGGGCGACCACGGACAGCGCGAGTGTCGTTTTACCGGAGGATTCGGGGCCGTAGATCTCGATGATCCGTCCCTTCGGGAGTCCGCCGATACCGAGTGCGAGATCAAGGGCAATGGAGCCGGTCGGCACCGCGGACACATTCATCCGGGAATTTTCACCCATGCGTATGATGGAGCCCTTGCCGAAATCCTTCTCGATCTGGGCAATGGCGGTATCGAGGGCTTTTTTACGCTCCTCGGGGGTACGGTCGGTGATATTGTCGGTCGTTTTTTTCTTGGAGGCAGCTTTCATAGTCGTTCCTTTCCGCGGATCCGCACAGGCGCAGACGATCCGCCGCACGTATATCGAACATTTTTTCGCATGACAGTATTATACCGCCCCGCATCCAAAAGTGCAATAGGGGAAGCGCAAAAAAATAAAGGTTTACAAAGTGTTCGTTTTGTTTGCGAAATAAAATACGCATTCGGGCAGACCGGTCCGCCGCATTCTGTTCTTCTATTTATTACTTATTATACAGGATTTCCCCGGAAAGTGCAATACGGAATTGCGGAAAAACAGAAATTCCCGCAGAAAAACCGATTGGGATCCCAAATTCACCTCCATCCCCTTGACTTTCCTTTTCGGATATGCCATAATGTAGGTATCAACCATTTCACCAATAAAAAGGAGTATTCTCTATGCTGCATCTCCCCGATTACCATACCACGGAACAGACGCTGCACGTCCAGTGTGAGTGCCCCCGTGCGTACTTCATCCCGTTTGCCTGCGAAAAATCCGCGCTCCGGCAGAACCGTGACGAAAGCCCGTTCTTCAAAAACCTCTGCGGCGTCTGGAATTTCCGCTATTATCCCTCCGTCCACGACGTATGCGACTTCACCGCCCCCGATTTTGACACGACCGGAATGGACAAGCTCGCCGTGCCGATGAACTGGCAGATGGCGACAGACCGCGGCTATGACGTGCCGAACTACACAAACATCAACTATCCGTTCCCGATCGATCCGCCGCACGTGCCGAACGACGATCCCTGCGGTCTCTATGTACGCGACTTCACCTTACCGAGATCCGCCGCCGGACGGGAGGTCTACCTCAATTTCGAGGGTGTGGATTCTGCGTTCTATGTGTTCGTGAACGACAAATTTGCCGCCTACAGCCAGGTCAGCCATCTCTCTACCGAAATCAACATCACAGGGCTCGTACACGAAGGCAAGAACAGCCTGAAGGTTCTTGTACTCAAATGGTCGGACGGCAGCTATCTTGAGGACCAGGATATGTGGCGTATGTCCGGTATCTTCCGCGAGGTCTATCTCCTTTTCCGCGAACCGGTTCATGTTCGCGACGTATTCGTACACTGCACCCTGAACGACAGCTTTGACCGTGCGCACTTCACCGCAGACGTAGAAACCACCGGTGCCTGCGAGGTGCTGTGGCAGCTCATGACACCGTGCGGCGAAAAGCTCTCCGGCGGACAGGTACACGTGGAAAAATCCGGCACGATCGATGTTCCGGTGATCGCAGATCCCGCGCTCTGGTCGGATGAAGAGCCGAATCTCTACCATCTGACCGTATTCTGCGGCGGCGAGGTCATCGATTTCCCGATCGGCGCGCGCCGGATAGAGATCCGGGACAAGGTGATCCTCATCAACGGCAAAAAGGTCAAGGCGAAGGGTGTGAACCGGCACGACAGCCATCCGCTCCTCGGTCATGCGACCCCGCTTGCCCACATGATCCGCGACATCGAGATCATGAAGGCGCACAACGTCAACATGGTTCGCACCTCCCACTATCCGAACGACCCGCGGTTCACGGCACTGTGCGACAAATACGGTCTGTACGTCTGCGACGAGACGGATATCGAAACGCACGGCATGCAGCCCTGGAACGGTCTCTCGGACGATCCGTATTGGGAAGCGGCATATCTCGATCGGGCGCAGCGCATGGGGGAGCGGGACAAGAACCATCCGT